>JAAAOH010000235.1 GCA_009908925.1 Spirochaetota bacterium
GTCTTTTCCGCATATCGAGCCCGCGGACCTCGGCGACGGAGCGTCGCTGCAAGTCGTCGCCTCGACGAGCATAGTAGGAGACGTAGTGCGGCAGGTGGCAGGCTCGGCAGCAACGGTGGATGTTCTCATGCGGCGGGGCCAGAACCCTCATGCCTATGAGCCCACACCCCGCGAGATGGCACGCGTGGAAGACTCCTATCTTGCATTCGTGAACGGGCTTGACCTCGAAGAGAGCCTTATGGAATCGATCGAAGATGTCGCCGGCTCCTATGTCGTTCCCGTCTCAGCGGGAATCACGGTGCTCGGCGGTGGCGATGAGCCCGATCACGAGCATGGCGATGATCACGATGACGACGGCCATGACCACGAACATGCCGGAGGTGACCCGCATTTCTGGTTCGACCCGACGAACGTCATTACCTGGACGGAGAACATAGCGGAAGCCCTGGGCGAGGCCGACCCTTCCAATCGCTCCACCTACGAGGCGAATCGTGACGCCTACATCGCCGAGCTGGAAGCCCTGGACCTCGAAATTCGGCAGCAGATCTCGTCCATACCCCGCGCTCGCCGCAAGCTGGTCGTTGACCATGTGGCGCTCACGTACTTCGCCGATGAGTACGGATTCGAGATCATCGGTGAGGTCATTCCAGCTGCCACCGACCAGACAGAGCCGTCGGCCCGACACATTGCGAGCCTGACAGAGATCATGCGGGAACAAGACACGGGAGCGATTTTCATCGGCGGAACCGCAGGCAGAGGTTTGCGAAATCTGGTAGACTCAGTCGCCGACGAAGTGGGTCGAGACATACAGATAGTGGAGCTCCTCACGGGATCCCTGGCGCCGGAGGGCAGTAGCGGAGACTCGTATCTGGAGTTCGTTCGATTCAACACCGAGCAAATCGTCTCGGCGCTCACTCGATAGGAACAAACTCGCTAGGAATCGGTTGCGTGGAAATCCTTCAGAAACTTAACTACGGCGGACGATGCGGTACCCCGGCGGTGCCGCATTCCTCCGCCCTGACCGTCAGCAAGGTACGGTTTCGGTACCCCGGCTCGGATTCGGATGTGCTCGACGATGTGTCGCTGTCGGTCAATCCCGGAGAGCGGGTCGCACTTGTCGGTCCGAACGGTGCCGGAAAGTCTACGTTGCTGCACCTGATTCTCGGCATGGAAGAGGGGCACTCGGGTAACATAGAAGTTTACGGCAACCCGGCCCACAAGTGTCGCCATCGGGTGGCGATCGTTCCACAACGGTCTACGGTCGACTGGCGCTTCCCCGTCACGGTCCGCCAGGTTGTGATGATGGGGCGCTATGTTCACCTGGGCTGGTTCCGTAATCCCCGCAGGGAAGACCACGAACGGGTGAGCGATGCGCTCAGAACCATGGGAATCACCGAACTGGAGGAGCGCCAGGTCGGCGAGCTTTCCGGCGGACAACAGCAGCGGGTTATGCTCGCCCGTACCCTGGCCCACGATGCGGACCTGCTGCTGCTCGACGAGCCTCTGAACCACGTTGATCTATCGACCCAGGAGCTCATCTTTCACACCCTCGAGCGACTCACTGCCGCCGGAAAAGCGGTCATCGTGAGCACTCACGACCTCGGGGTGCTGACAGTTCACTTCTCCCGGGCCGTCTTCATGGATCGCAGGATAATCGCCGACGGACAAGTAAAAGACGTGATAACGCCGGAGACGATTGCACAGGCGTACGGATTCGAGTTTCACAAGGACTACACGTCGTGATGGAGCTCATTCTCGAACCCCTCTCTTATGCCTTCGTTCTACGGGGCCTCGCTGCGGGAATGCTTGCCGCCCTCTCATGCGCATTGCTCAGCGCCTTTGTCGTTTGGCGTGGAATGGCTTTCCTGGGGGACGCTCTTGCTCACGCCATACTGCCCGGCATCGTCCTTGCCTACGTACTCGGATTCAGCCTCTTTTTCGGCGCCCTCGGAGCCGCCGCCGTGGCAGTCGTACTCATCGGCGCGATTTCGGGACAGCGGCGACTGAAGGAGGACACGGCAATCGGTATTGTCTTCTCCGGTTTCTTCGCCCTCGGTGTTCTCTTCATGAGCAGGATCACGACTTACCAGGATCTGGGGCACGTTCTGTTCGGAAACATTCTCGGGGTTGCCTCTTCCGACCTCGTGGTCATGTCGGTGGTCGTCCTCATCACCGTCACAGTACTGGCCGGTTCCTACAAAGAACTACTGGTGACCTCGTTCGACCCGGCTCACGCAGTGGCGATCGGCCTGTCGCCCTCGGCCATACGGTACCTGCTTCTGTTCCTTCTGGCGCTGACCACCGTGGTCGCCATCCAGACCGTCGGGGTTATTCTCGTGCTCTCGCTTCTGGTTACCCCAGGGGCGGCAGCCTCTATGCTGTCGAGACGCTTGCGGAGCATAACAATTCTCTCCGTGGTGATGTCTCTCACAGCCACGCTCATCGGTTTCTACGCCTCCTACTATGGAGATGTCGCCTCCGGTCCGGCGATCGTGCTGACCCTGACCCTGTTTTTCGGCATCGTGTTTGCTTTCTCTCAGACGAAGAAGCGGCGAGGGTAGGCTCTCTCTACTCGTGCGCTCCAATACTCCCGATGCCGCAGAGTCGAAACTGCCTCCGTTGCGCCGTCACCGAGCTACTCCCACGAGCTACCGGCACAGCTCCCACCGCTGACGTTCCCAGACCGGATCAGATAGGCAATCATATTTGTGGCCGTCTTGCCCGACGAGGAATCCACCGCGGCCCTTGCGGAGCGCGCCTGGAGGATCGATTTCGCCCCGTCGGATACGCAGGCCACCTTTTTCTACGATCTCATCTCGGTGCTCTATGACCTCATGCGCTGGACGATACTCTTGGTGCTGCTCAGCGTGCTCTTTCATACCGCTCTTCCGGCGCTCGGATTCGTGTGCGGGGCTTCCGTCTCACTCGGATTGGCAGCGGGCGCTGGGCTCACAGCGGGTGCGATGCTGTGCATACCGTACGCCGCAGAGCCCTTTGCAGCCTCACTGTTCCTCGGACTTCTGCCTCCGGCCGGCATTGTCGCGTTTCTGTTCGGGGCGACGCTGCTTCCATCGAATAGCATCACGAATTGCATCGCCGCCCGTCGGGCACACTCGACGGCCCCCTCGACAAGGCGGGCCATCGTGGGCATGGCAGTTCTGCTCTAGCCCGCGGGCCTTCCCATTTCTTCGCTCAGGTTCGAGGTTCAGCTATGACCGAGCGGCGGCTCGTAGCGCTTGTTTTCGCACTGATTCTTCTCCTTCACGGGAGCGGGATCGCCGCCGCCGGCCTTACCGGTGCCACGGCGCGCTCCGTGGGACCGCTACCCACAGCAGCCGCCCCGCCACAGGTATCACACTCCTCATCCTGGGTGGCGTTGTCTTCCATCGCCAGATGACAGCCCGAAGTGACCCGCGAATAGCCGGGGCTTCCTCGTGTTTCTGCTCCCGGTGGTATTCGGCGCACTTTCGCTTGCGCATCAGCCGGTAGACGGCACCGATGTCTCGGGACCGTCGGCCATGCGCAGCGGCCGGCAGGCACCAACCGCGGCGCTACCCGAAGACGTCCTGGAGTTCGATGGGCTCAGTTTCTACAACTACTATACCGTCATGCGGGAGCAACCCGAATGAGTTCAGGGAATGCGAGTTGTCATCGACGGTGTAGTCGGTCGCGAGCCGCGGCTGGGTTCGGGCTGGCTCTATGTTACACGAAGCCTTAAGTGGTGCTGCACTGCCGACGCCGTGAAGCTTCCAACCCTCGTGCGAACGGATCCCGGGAACGTGCCGCAGGACGCCGCATGGATCCGGATATTCGGCGTCCTTGACGTAATATACCTGGGGTATCGAGAACCGTGTTGGTGAAGTTCCGATAACTCGTTGCAGGACGCCCAGCTCTGTGTGATTTGAGCTGTCGAACGAAAACGCGCAGTGCGTTCGGCCCGTGAAGACCAGCGTCGTCTCCACTTGCGTATCCTTTCACCAACACGCTCCTATATACCACCAATTACAACAAGGGGAGGGCTCACACCGATAGTCCGCGCCGCGCCCGTCGAAAACACCGAGCGCCCTGACTTCGACTTCTCCTTCGCTTTTTGACCGCGCGACACGCCGACCACGCGGTGCCGCTACGAGAGTTCGACGTGCTCGAAGCCGTTGGTCTCAGTGTCATAAATGCCGTAGCTCGGGTCACCGAAGCGGCCCATAACTTCACCGGGGTTTGCCCACAGGGTGGTGCCGAGGGTCTGGATGTTTCGCGTATGGTCGTGGCCGCTGAAGACGGCGTCGAAGGCGCCGCTTTGCGCCAGGCGCCGAGCGACATCCGGGTAATGATTAAGGGCGATTTGCCGGCCGCCGAGCTCGAGTTCGGCAAGGTGTGCGTAGAGGGTCACATGAGCCAACGCGCCGGCAATCTGTGAGAGGAGGAACTGGTCACCGTCATTATTGCCGAAGACCGCATGAACAGGCCCCGAAAACCCATCTCCCATCTGTTTCAGCGTGAACGGCGCGCAGAAGTCGCCGAGAAAGAGAAGCGCCTCGAGTCCGCGGTCGTTGATATCGGTCAGCGCTCGTCCGAGATTCCCGAGATTGTCGTGTATGTCACTGGTTACTGCGATTCTCATCTTTGCCTGCTCCTCTGTCGGATTCAGTCGATGCCTCCAGCCTATGGAGTCGGAGCTATGGCCGTCAAGCACGGCAATACCCGTGGTTTTTTTTCGAATAATTGCTACATTGTGAGGCAGAGATGACCCAGGACCAGAATTCCGCCGATGACGGCCTGTATCGGCGGTTGCTTGCCGAAGGCACTCCGGCTGACGAGATAGATCAGGTATACCGCAAGCTTAGGGATAGGGGCTACGGCGAAGAAGCCGCCCGCGCCCGGGTCGAGCGAGAGATGCGTCGCATGCGGGAACGCAACCGCTTAGAAGAGCGCCGCCATGCGCAACGCCGAGCCGAAGAAGGTAGCACTGGGACCGCCGGCGGTGACCGCGGGGCGGACGGCGATGCGGTGCGCCGGAGTACCGCCTCTTCCTCGTCGCCCTCGCGAGAACAGAATAGACGGAGTCAGGACTGGTTTCCGGTGGTCTCCGCTGACCTCCGCCGGAGAGTTAACCGCTGGTCTCACAAGAAGAAGCTCCTCGCGGTTGGAATCCGCGAACGCGTCAGCGACTTCCTCACGCTCTTCCGCTCAGACGTGCCCGACTATGTGAACCCCCGGCTGCTGCGCTACCTCGCCCGTCCTTCCACCGCCCGAAGCGGTAACCCCTACGAGTACAGCCTCCGCGAGACGCTCGAGGCTCTCCGTGCCGCCTCCGGAACCTTTCTCGCCCGCCCGGGTCATGAGGATACCGCGCGTGCGGTCTCCGACGCGCTTCGGCGCCGGGACCCGCTAGCCGCTGCGTATCTCGAGACATTCTTCGAGATCAGCCGGGAAACGCGCACGGCACTGCGGTACCTCGACCTCAACCTCCAGCGCGGACGTCGGGTAACCGCCGGAGAGCTTGCGCGAGTTACCCGCGAGGTCTACCGGATCTCGCTTCGCACCCAGCGGGTCTCTCCGAGCAAGACCGCAGAGATCTTCGCCCTTGCCCGGGATGTGGCATTGGCCTATCGCGCGGCACCGGCGGCCCGGCTCGATGACGCTGAGGCGGTCCTTCGTATCGCCATCGACAACCTCTCCAGATTCCGCACCGAGCTCTACCCGGTCGCCCTCAAGGGGGTGGGCAGATTCTACGAACTTACCGAAACCTCGGAGGGCAAATCGGCGGCCCTGCTCGACTTCGCATCCCTTCGACCCGAAGAAGTACTCGACCCCGGAACGTTCTACGAAGCGGAGACGAAACGGCGGGAAACGGAGCTCGCCGAGAAACAGAAGCGCGAGCTCGAATGGCTCGAGATGGAGAAGAGCGAGGAGTTTTCCCAGAGATTCGCGGGCATCCTAGGTGTGCTCTCGGTTCTGTTTCCCAACTCCGACCTCGACAACCTTGAGCGAATGCCCTATCTCCCGCCCTACTTCGATACAAATGTCTATACGCACCGCCTGCCCTTCTCCCACCACATGCAAAACATCGAGTCCATTGCCGCTTCGGATCCCGCGCAGCCCCTCCTCGTTCTCCACCGAATCGTCGACGACCTCGCCGGGTCGATACGCCCACAGGCACTCGAGAAGCTCACGGGTCGCGACGGCATCGCCGACCGGTTACGAGACACACTCGGCGGATGGCACGCGGTCTACGCCGAGATCTTTGACCGCTATCTGCGCGCTCTGACCAATTATCGCAAAGGGATGGAGGACTCGGCCCGCGCCCAGGACTTTCGAAGTAGCTCGATGGCCCGAAGCCTCGAGGAGGAGACCAACCAACTCCGAAATCTGTTGATCCGGGATTACGGCCACGTTCTCGGCCGGGCTCCGGGCACAGGTATGCGTGGGCCGCGGCTGTACGAGCTCGCAGGCGAGCTTCAAAGTGAGCTTGCGGAAATCGCAGAAGACCTAAATCAGGACCTGCTCAGTAGAACCGATCCTCTTGGCAAACGCCTCTACGAGGGGCTCGGCAAGCAAGACGTCGTAGATCTCGAGTCTCACGGAACGCGCAGCCCGGAAGCCCGCCCGGCCGCGCACCAGGTCAAGCGCTACATCGAGGCGAAGTACGGCACCGAGCCCGCCCGCCTCCCGCGCTTGTCACAGCTATTCTTCTTCGACGTCCTCCGCGGTGTTGCCGATATGTATGCATATCTGACAAACGACGAGAGCAGCTTTCTCAGAGCGGCCGGAGAACAGGTGGTGCTGCCGGGCGAGGCCGAGGCCGAGGCGTGGAAGCAGGAGATGGAGAATCCCGGCGGTGCGGCAGAGAAGCGGCTGCAGATCCGCCTCACGGAGCAGCTCGAAGCGGAGTACGCCGATGGCTTGACCGGCCTCAAGAACAAAAACTACTTCATTCGGGAGCTCCCGAAAGCCTTCCAGGAAGCACAGCGCAGAGAGCGCGAAACAGCGCTCATCATGCTCGACATTGACCACTTCAAGTGGATCAACGACAACCTCGGCCATCAGAAAGGCGACACCATTCTCCAGGATGTTTCGCGCAGCATCAGCGAAAACAGCCGCGGCACCCATGACCGCGCCGTGCGCTACGGAGGCGAGGAATTTGTCCTCTTCGTGCAGGCATCGCTGCACTCTGCGGTTCTGCTCGCCGAGCGCCTGCGTCATCTGCAGGAAAAGCGCGTTGCCGAGAGTGAGCTCTACGAGCCGGTGCGCGGCGTACAGGAAGAAAAGGGCGCGGCCTGCGGAACGTTTTCCATCGGCGTGGTGGCCGGCGGTTCCCACGAAAGTCTCGAAGAGTCGGTTGAGCACGCCGACCGGGCTCTCTACCGGGCGAAAGAGCGGCGCAACAGCGTGGTGATGGAGCACGACTCCGTCAACCACGACCTCATGAGCTATGAGCAGTACCTCAGGACCGTTCGCACACAGGAATGACGCCGATGGGGTATCAAGCAGCCTGT
>JAAAOH010000207.1 GCA_009908925.1 Spirochaetota bacterium
GCGACAGTTGATTGCCGAGGAAACGATAGTTGTCCTCGAGGCTCTCGCCCTCCTTCCCGAGGAGGACTCCCACGACGTCCTCTTCCCCCCGCACCAGGTCCCGAATGGTTGAGGTCAGACGGTATTCCACCGTTGCCGGATCGAACACGACGGGCAGGGTCTCATAGTCGCCGAGATACTCGACGACCACCCCGGTGTAGACCACGGCCAGACTCTGCTGGTCCTCCTCGATGACCTGTATCTGCTGCGGCACCACTCCAAGCTGCTCGGCGCGATCCACGGCCTCGGCATCCTGGGGATTGACGACGCGCACAGTGATTCGTCCGCGGGAGTAGGCGGCGTACTCATTGAGAAGGTCGATGATCTGTTGAGTCTCTACGGCGCGGCTTCTGAGCCGGTCGGAGACGTAGTAGGTGATGGTAACCTCCTGGGGAATCTCGGCAAAGAGATTCCGGGAGACCTCCGAGATGGTGAACGCGTTATTTTCGGTGAGGTCCAGGCGAAAGAAAAACACCGTGCTGTTGAGCGCGACCAGTACCACGATACCAAAAGTCAGAACCGCGGTGACGATCTCGTACGCGCGCCGCGTCATGATGGCTGCCCCTCGGTCGTCAGACTGATGAAGACATCCTCGAGGCTGTAGCGTTTACGCTCGAGGCCAACCAGTTTGAAGCCTTCGGAGACGGCCCAGTCGAAGATGAGCTCACCGCCCTCCGGCGCCCCGCCTTCCAACGCCGCGCCCTCCGGCGCCCCTCCCGGCGCACCCGCCTCTTCCCCGCGGCGGGCGCCGAGGGTAACCTTCACGTCGGTGCGTGCGGCGGGTCCGACCCCGGTCGCCTCGATGTGCTCGATACGCCGCAGCTCGCGCAGGTTGCCGAGCGCCGAGCGCACCGGTTGCTCCCCCGCACCCTTGACCGTGAAGAGGAAAACGTCCTCTCCCTTCATTCCCGAGGTTATCTCCGCGGTCGTCCCCTCCGCCGCAACCCTGCCCCGGTTGAGAATAAGCACCCGGTCGCAGACGGCTTCCACCTCTTGCAGGATGTGAGTGGAGAGGATCACCGTTTTCGTCGAACCGAGCTCGCGCACGAGCCGGCGAATCTCGATGATCTGGTTCGGATCCAGTCCGCTGGTCGGCTCGTCGAGGATAAGAACATCGGGGTCGTGTATGATGGCCTGTGCGAGGCCGGTGCGCTGCCGATAGCCTTTGGAGAGCTTATCGATAGACCGATAGGCCACCTCCTCGAGGCCGCACTCCTGAACCGCACGGTCGATGTGCTCGGCACGCTTGCTGGGGGGAATACCGCGAGCTTGGGCGATGAATTGCAGGTACTCCATCACATTGAGCTCGCTGTAGAGCGGCGCGCTCTCGGGTAGGTATCCGATATTGCGCTTCACGGTTATGGGCTCGGCGTAGACGTCGTACCCGTTGACGGTGGCTGTGCCCGAGGTCGGGAAGTGGTAGCCGGTCAGCATCCGGAGAATGGTGGTCTTTCCCGCGCCGTTCGGCCCGAGGAGCCCGAATACCTCCCGCCGACTCACCTCGAAGCTCACGCCCCGTACCGCCTCTACGTGTCCGTAGCTCTTTCTGACGTCGGTGACCCGTATCATCGCCTGCTCTTCGTTACTCTTCGTACGGTATCTCGATGATCTGCCGATCTCTGGTGAGAAAGGAGGCGGCAAACTCTTCGCGCGCCTCATCTTCTAGAATTTTCAGATCCCGCTTGGTGTATCGTGGGCTGTAGTGAATCAGACCCATGCGCTTCACGCCGCCTGCCTGCCGGGCAAGCTTTCCGGCGTCGTAGGCGGTCATGTGGCCCTTCTCCCGAGCCGTTTCCTGGAGTGACTTTTCGAACATGCCCTCGCATATGAGAAGGTCGGAACCGCTTACTTCCCGCTCGATGTTGCGGTGTCGGTGTGAGTCGGTGACGTAGGAAAACTTGCGTCCGCGGCGGCGCTCGCCCATTACCTGCGACGGCTCGACGACCGCTCCCCCGTCAAGCGAGACGTTGTTGCCCTGTTGCAGTTGCGACCACATGGGGCCGCGGGGAACGCCGAGCTCGACGGCCTTCTCAGGATGGAACACTCCCGGTCGATCCTCCTCCGTCAGACTGTATCCCACGCAGTTCCGTGTATGATAGAGAGGAAAGGAGCGCACCGTAAAGCCCGCGCCGGAAAACACCTCGCCGGCGGTGCGGGGGTCCTCGATCTCTTGCACGATAATCTCGAAATTGATGTACATCTCCAGCACGCGGCGACTCATCTCAACGTACTCGCGGATACGCGGCGGTCCGATGACGTAGAGCGGCTCCTCACGATCGACCTGAGAGGAGAGCATCAGCATTCCGGGCAGCCCGGTAACGTGGTCGGCGTGGGTATGAGAGATAAATATGGCCGTGATCTTCTTCCACCGGAGGTTGAGAGCGCGAAGTGACACCTGCGTGCCCTCGCCACAGTCGAAGAGAAATAGCTCACCCTCGCGGCGCAGCAGTACCGATGTCAGATGACGCCCGGGCAGCGGCATCATGCCGCCGGTACCCAGCACGAACGCCTCCATGTTCACATACGGCTCCTAATGAATAGTGATTGTAGTGGCTGCCGAGGACGTCGCGTTAGAGATCCACGTCCTCGTCGTAGTCGATCTCGTCGAAGCCAAACCCGTGCATATGCAGGAACTCGCTGCGGTACTCCTCAAGGTCGGCGATTTCCGCGAGGTTTTCCTCACTGACGCTGTCCCAGCCTGCGCGAACCTGCCCCTGCACGGCGTCGCGGAGTTCCCAGTCGTCGAGCCGGATGCGTCCTTCCTCGTCGACGGGGACCTTGCCTCCGGCGTAGAGCCGCTCGGAGAAGAGGCGGTACATCTGCTCGATGGTGCCCTCATGCAGCCCCTTCTCCTTCATGACGCGAAAGAGGATGGTCATGTAGAGGGGAACCACGGGGATGACCGCGCTCGCACGCGTAACGACGGCCTTGTTGACAGATACCCGCGCACTACCACCGATCGTGGCGAGCCTTGAGCTGAGCTCCCCGGCGGTGCCCTCGAGGTGTTCCTTGGCCTGCCCGATGGTCCCGTCGCGGTAGATGGGGCGGGTAAAATCGCTGCCGATGTAGGAATAGGCAAGAGTCGTCGCACCCTCGCTCAGCACGCCCGCGTCGAGGAGGGCCTGTATCCACAGCGCCCAGTCCTCGCCGCCCATCACCTTCACCGTGGCGTCGATTTCTTCCTGCGTAGCCGGCTCCACCGACACCTCTCGGATCTCCTCCTTGAAGGGGTCGAGGGTGTAGGAGGTGTAGGGCTCGCCTATGGGCTTGAGGGCCGAGCGAAACATCTCGCCGGTGTCCGGATCGACGCGGACGCCGGAGGCGAGGCTGTATATGACGAGGTCCACGCTGCCCATGTTCTCGCGTATCTTCGCGATGGCGTTCTGCTTCGTCTCGTGGCTGAAGGCATCGCCGATGAGGGACTCAGCGTACAGGCCGTCCGCGCGCGCGAGGCGCTCGAGCTCTTCGGTCATGTACCAGCCCGGCGTTGCCGGTCGTTTCGCGCTTGCCGGCTTCTCGAAGGCCACCCCGAGGCTGTTTGCGCCGGATGCAAAGGCCGCCGTGGCGCGTGTCGACAGCCCGTAGCCGGCCGATGAGCCAATAACCAACACGTTCGCGGGACCTTCTATTCGCTTTTGCGAGCGTACGTAGTCAACGAGTCTGTTCACGTAGAAGCGAGCACCCTTTGGATGCGCGTTGACACATATGTTGTTACGGATCATCGGTTTAATGATCATCGGACCACCTTTGCTCGTTACGTTTTCCACAAACCCTACAGCACTGGTTCAAAAAAGGCAAGTTGACGGGCAGGCCCGCTGTGGGTAGCCTGTAGCTTCGATGAATATACGATTCTACGAGTGGGCGCAACTGACGGCGAGGGAGCGCGCGGAGATCCTCGCGCGTTCGGAGCAGGATATCGAGAGCGTACGCGAAAGCGTGCGAGGGATCACCGAGGGCGTGCGGGACAGGGGCGACGCGGCACTGCGCGAGTACACCGCCCGCTTCGACGGGGTCGACCTCGGCGACCGGCCGATCGCCGTCTCCACGGCGGAGCTCGACGCGGCGGCCGGCCTCATTTCCGATGAGGTGCGCGCGGCCGTCGAGTTTGCGGTGGATAACGTGTTCCGCGCGCACGAGGCGCAGCTCGACCGGAGCCTCCGCACCACCGAGGTACGCCCGGGTGTCTACGCCGGCGAGCGCGCCGGCCCCATCCCCTCGGCGGGCCTCTACGTTCCTCACGGCCGCGGAAGCTTTCCGTCGATGCTCTACATGCTCGCCGTACCCGCACGGGTCGCAGGCGTGGAGCATGTCGCCGTCGTCACCCCACCCTCGCGGGACGGCAGCGTCGACCCCGCATGCCTGTACGCCGCCCGGTACGTGGGGGTGGACACAGTCTATCGCGTGGGCGGCGCCCAGGCGATTGCCGCCCTCGCCTACGGCACCGAATCCGTCGCGGCGGTGTCGAAGCTCGTGGGACCGGGAAGCATGTACGTAGCCGCCGCAAAACGGGAGGTGGCCGGGATCGTCGACACCGGACTTCCTGCCGGCCCAACCGAGTCCATCGTTCTAGCCGACGGCCACGCGGACCCTTGGAAGGTTTCCCTCGACCTCATGGTGGAGGCCGAGCACGGCTCGGACTCCCAGGCCGTCCTCGTGACCCCGAGCCTCCCCCTCGCGGAGGCCGTCCGGGAAGTCCTCCCCGAGCTCATCGCCGAGGCGCCCGAACCCCGCCGCGGCTTCCTCGAGGATGTCTTTTCCGGCTACGGAGGGATCATAAAGAGCGAATCGATGGAGGAGGCGGCGGAGATCGTCAACGCCTTCGCTCCCGAGCACCTGCAGATACAGACCCGCGAGCCCTACGACGCTCTCGGCCTCATTCGCCACGCCGGAGAGATCCTCCTTGGCGAGCACTCGGTGTTCAGCCTCGCAAACTACGCCACCGGTGCCAACGCCGTGCTCCCCACCGGCGGGAACGCGCGGACCTGGTCTCCGGTGTCGGTGAGGGACTTCATCAAGTACTCCTCGGTTGTCCACGTGACCGCGGCCGGCTATGAAACGCTGCGCGACCACGTGATCGCCCTTGCCGACTACGAGGGCTTCCACACCCACGCACAGGCGCTGCGGCGCCGTGACGAATCGCTGTAGAATTACCGTGCGCAGACGCTTTTCCCATACCGACGACGCATTCGCCTATATCGAGTCCTTCACAAACCTCGAGCGCTCGAAGACCATGAAGCGTGAGTATCGCCTCGAGCGCATGGAGGCCCTACTCGAGGCGTTCGGCCGGCCCGAGCGCCGGCTCGAGGCCATCCACATCGCAGGCTCCAAGGGAAAGGGCTCGACCGCGGCATTCGTCGCCTCCATGCTCGACGCCGCCGGCTACGACGTCGGACTCTACACATCACCGCACGTGGAGAGCTACCTCGAGCGATTCACCTCCGCACGGCGCCACCTGCCCGAGCACGTGATCCTCGAAGAAGCCGACCGTATCCGCGACTACCTCGAGGGCGGAGGCGAGGGGCGCTTCGAGCACGAGACCCACGGCGGGCCGCCTACGACCTTCGAGCTCCTCACCCTCCTCGCCTTCCTCGCCTTCGTGCGCCTCGGCTACCGCTACGCTGTGCTCGAGACGGGAATGGGCGGGCGCCTCGATGCCACGAACGTCGTCTCGCCACTGGCGAGCATCATCACACCCATCGAGCTCGAGCATACCGAGTATCTCGGCGATACCATCCCGAAGATCGCCGGCGAGAAGGCCGCCATTATCAAGGGTGCCCCCGCCTTCATCGGCAGGCTCTCCGATGAGGCCCTCGCGGTGGTGCGCCGACGCATCGAAGAAACAGGAGCGCGGCCGAAATTCCTCACCGAGGAGGCCACGGCCCTGGAGCTCGACACCGGTAGCGTGCCGCCCCTGCTGCGAGTGGGGTTTCGCGACGGGGCTTCCCTCAAGGCGCGGCTGTCAATGCTCGGCGGCGCGCAGGCCGACAACGCGGCCCTCGCCGCCCTCTGCGTTCGCGGGCTCTTCCCGGACGTGGCGAGGGCAACGCTCGAACGCGGCATACAGGCGACCTGGCTTCCCGGCCGGGGCGAGCTGATCCGCACGCCGGATGACGTGCCGGTGGTACTCGACGGAGCCCACACACCCCACTCCGTCGCGCGGCTGCGCGAGACATTCGGGGAGGTCTTCGGGACCCGCGGGGTCCTGATCTTCGGCTCGGTGGCCGGAAAGGACCATGAGAAAATGGCCCGTATCCTCGCAGACGGCTTCGACCGGGTCATCATCGCCCGCCCCGGCAGTTTCAAAGAGAGCTCCCCGGAGGCGGTCGCCGGGGCATTCGAGTCGGCGGGGGCGTCGGTGTCACTCATCCCCGATGCCCGAGCGGCAGTCGCTGCGGCGCTTGCCGGCGGCGACGGGCGGCCTATCCTCGTCACCGGCTCCTTTTACCTCCTCGGTGAGGTTCGACGCTACATTCGCGCCTCCGTGGACGCAGGCGACGGCGATTTCGTATAGTCAATTTGTACGGCTATGTCAAATGAGCCGTTTCAAAGGAGTGCAACTCATGACCGAGCTCTTGAACGGGCGACTCGTTATCACAACCGGCGACATAACCCGGATGGAGGTTGATGCCGTGGTAAATGCGGCAAACTCCTCGCTCATGGGCGGCGGCGGGGTCGACGGTGCCATCCACCGAGCGGGTGGGCCCGGCATTCTCCAGGAGTGCAAGGAGGTACGAACGCACGACTGGCCGGACGGGCTTCCCACGGGACAGGCGGCCGTCACCACCGCCGGCGATCTGCCCGCACAGAAGGTCATCCATACGGTCGGACCCGTGTGGCACGGTGGCGACAGTCAGGAAGACGAGCTTCTCGAAGCCGCCTACCGTAACAGCCTGGACAAGGCCGCGTTCGAGGCCATGCAGACGGTGGCCTTCCCCGCCGTCTCCACCGGCGTCTACGGATTCCCGAAGGATCGGGCCGCGAAGATCGCCTACCGCGCGGTGGGAGATTATACGCGACGCAACACCGTGCCTCGCACTATTTACTTCGTGTTCTTCTCACAGGACGACGCCGACGCGTTTCTGAGCGCGGTGGGCGCAGACGCGGACGCAGGCTGACGGTGTCCCTCAACTGGCGGGAAATCGATCTCGTACTCGAAGAGCTCGATCTCGTCGACTCCCACGTCCAGCGTGTGGTCCAACCGGATTACCGCACCCTCGTCTTTGAGCTCTACCGGCCGGGCGATCGGTATCACCTCCTCGTCTCGCTCCAACAAGGCGCCACCCGTATTCATCGTGTTTCGCGCACGCCCGGCAAACCTAAGAAGGCCCAGCGCTTCGAGCAGTTTCTCCGTGCACGGCTCGAAGGGGGACGAATCGTCGACGCCTACCAGATCGAGGGAGAGCGTATCGTGAAAATCACCGTGGAGCGTGCCGGAGAGCGAACGCTGCTATGGATCCGACTGTGGGGCGGCGCCGCGAACGTCATCGTCACCGACGCCTACGGCATTATCCTCGATGCCGTCTACCGGCGCCCCAAACGCGATGAGGTTTCAGGCGCCCGATACGATCCGGAGGCGGACATCTCAAGGTCCGATGAGGATGATGCGAAGCGCAGGGCACGGCTGGAAAGCTTCACCGTACGCGAGCGTCCCCGCGAAAAGAGCTTCAACGAGTTTCTCGAGGAGGTCTACGGTCGGCGCGCCGAGGAGGAGCGCAGGGAGCAGATCGCCGCGGGCGTGCGCAAGCGACTGCAGACCGAACTCTCGCGCACCCGGCGAAACCTTGCAAACCTCGAGCGCAAGCAGGAGGAGGCGGAGGACCACGAGCAGTACAGGATCTACGGTGATCTCATCATGTCGAACCTCCATCGCATCTCCCCGGGCGACCGGTGGGTGGAGGCGGAAAACTACTTCCGGGACAACGAGTCCACCACCATCGAGCTCGACCCCGACCTCGCCCCCCACGAGAACGCGGAGAAGTACTACGCGCGACACAAGAAGGCGAAGCAGAGCCTAGAGAACATCAACGAGCAACTGGAAAACCAGCGGCGGCGAGCGCGGCAGCTCGAGGAGCAGATCGAGGAGGTCGACGAGACCGATGACATCGCCACACTCCGGGAGACGGCGCAGTCGCTTGAACCTGCGCAGAAGAGCGATGATCGTGACCAGAGACCGGGGCTGCAGTTTGAATCCCAGGGCTTCCGCATCCTCGTGGGGCGAACCGCGCGGGAGAATGATGAGCTGTTACGCCGCTACGTACGCGGAAACGACTACTGGCTGCACACCCGGGACGCCCCGGGTGGCTACGTCTTCGTCCGATCGAAACCGGGTAAATCCGTTCCACTCGATGTCCTCCTCGATGCGGGGAACCTCGCGGTGTGGTACAGCAAGGCCCGGAACGCCGGTGAGGCCGATCTCTTCTACACGCAGGTGAAGCACCTTCGGCGGGCCAAGCACGGGAAGACGGGACTGGTCATCCCGACGCAGGAGAAGAACCTTGCCGTGCGAGTAGAAAGGGAGCGACTCGATCGTCTGTTCGATCAGCCCCGCAAATGACACTTCGCAATCGACCCTTGCCGCAAACGACAAAAAGCTTCAAATTCCCTGTACAGTGAGCGACACGTTTTCACTTTCAAACGACGAGAAGCGCTACCTGATCCGAATAGCGCGCGGCGCTGTGTGGGCAAAGCTCACCGGCAACGCTCCGTCCCCTCCGCAGCCGCCAAGCGAGACCGTATTCCAGCCGGCCGGGGCCTTTGTGACCCTGCGCGTTCCTCAATCGGGCCGGGAGAAACCAGCGGGCGATGGGGGAGGCGCCCTGCGCGGGTGTATCGGCCACGTCATCGCGCGGCAGCCGCTTGAGCAGACCATCCGTGATGCCGCGGTGTCGGCGGCGTTTCGTGACCCTCGGTTCGACCCCATCACGTTGCCGGAGCTCGAGAGGGTACGCTTCGAAATATCCGTGCTCTCTCCGTTGCGCCGCGTTTCCTCCCCGCAGGAGGTTATTCCCGGCACCCATGGAGTGATGGTGAGCGCCTCCGGGCACTCGGGTCTGCTACTGCCGCAGGTTGCGACCGAGCAGGGGTGGGAACGGGAGACGTTTCTCACCCATTGCTGTTACAAGGCGCACCTCGCCCCCGAATGCTGGCGAGAACCGTCGACTGAGATACAGGTCTTCACCGCGACGGTGTTCGATGAAAAGTAAATCGTCGGGCAGACCGACAAAGGGAATAAGGAATAGATGGAACTTTCACAGCTTGCCGACGGATTGGTTCGCATCGACAGGCATGACGGCACCTTTCTCGGGATTGCAACCTACATCCCCACGAACCGGTTCGCCGTAACCAAACTCACCGGCATGAAACGCTCCCACGGCACCATCGTGTTCGAGGACGAGCTTCGCACCTGGCATATCCACGGATTCACGCAGCACACGGAACAGCTCTATCTCTACGGAGACTACGTGGAAGGACACACCCTTTCGGAGGTGCTGCAATACTCGGCCGACGGATTCCTGCCCTACCTCAGCCGGCTGACCCGAGCGGTCAACACGCTGACGGCTTCCGAGCAGCCCACGCCGGTGCTGCACTCCCGCAGCATAGTGTTTCTCGACGACGGTGGCGTGCTCTTCCTCCCGCCGGATCTTGTCGACGCCATGACGGGGTTCCAGGCGCCGGCGGATCGACGGCAGTTCTACGAAGTGTACCATCACCCCGATCTCGATGCCGAGCACAACCTCTCCTATGCGGTGGCCGTGCTGGCGTTTCAGTCCCTGAGCGGCCAGGTTCCGTTTGATGATACCGAGGAAGAAGAGCTCACCGAACGCATGCGATCCGGACTAGTGGCAAACCCACGTTACATTGTGCCGGAGATTATCGAGGCGGTGGGAGACACCCTGCGAGGCAGCCTTGCCGATCCGGAGGGCAAGCTCCCCACCCTCGAGGGGTGGGCCGACACATTTCAATCATGGATACAGCATGGAACGCACCGGGAGATCAGCGACGAGGAACGCGCCCGCCTCTTCGAAGAGGCGGAGGCGCAGCAAAGGGGCATGGAGAGAACCTACAGGCGCCGGGAGCACATCCGCCGCAACTGGCGCCGCTACGTGGGAATCACGCTGGTTGCGGTGCTCATCGGGACCATTCCCGCAACGATTCTCTACCGCTCCTTCGAACCGCGCGAGACCGCCGGCTACACGCCGGCGCAAGTTGTGGAGGCCTTCTACTACGGGATGAACGAGCTCGACCATGAGATTATGGCTGACGCCACCGTTGAGGGTGCGGGCGACACTGAGACTCGCGAGGTTACTACTATGTTCGTGGTCTCCCGCATGCGGACCGCTGTGGAAATGAGCTCCAGCCTCATCGACGCCCGGGACTGGTACGCCGATGGTAAGCCTCCCATCGAAGAGGGACGGCAGGTATACGGCGTCGCCGATCTTCGCCTCGAGGCACTGCGCCCCCCTGCCGAGGCTGAGCACGCTTTCCGCGTAACCTACGACAAGTGGTACCCGACCGGCATGGATCGTGAGAGCGGCGGAGAGGGCATTCTCGTCGGATTCGAACGGGTCGACCGGGTGTACCTCAAGCAGAGCCGTGGCGACTGGGTGATCTATCAGATCGACCGGCTCGAGGACCGGACCATGGAACGGCGGCGCACCGACGGCACCCTCATCGAGGAACCCGCGGCGAGCTCGGAACCCTGAAGCTCGGAGCCATGGCCTCTCGCGGGCGCGACCTCAGAACTGTGACACCAGAAAGGTGATGAGCCCGGTGACGAAGAAGCCGCCACCGGCGTACATCATCACCGTGCCCGGAGACACTCCGTCGGGCTGCACCGCATCACTGAGGAAGGCATCGGCGGCGTAATCCACGCCGTATCCCGCCCCCGCAAATACCGCCCCCATGACCATAAGACCGAGTCCCCCGTTTCGCAGCTCCGTGCGGTCGCCCTCGGCAAACTCCGGCGGCGCGAGGTCGAGCTCGGGGAGCGTGGGCAGGGGCTCGATCTCGGCCTCATCGGCGGGCTCGGCATCGGGAGCGGGCTGTTCCGGCTGTGCCCTCGGAACCGGCTCGGCAAGCTGCTCAGGCTCCCCGTAGAAACCGTAGACGTAGGAGTACGCCTCCGGGAATTGGTCCTCGAGGACCGCCGCGCCTCTCGGCTGCGCCTCAAAGCTGTGCCGGGTCCAGAACGCCACCGACTCACCGTCGAGGGCGTCCGAAACCTCTATCGCGACTCCCGCCTCGGCGGATACGGTGCGCGCACGCGTGCCGGCGGCCACGACCGTGGCCTCGCCCTCTGCCTCGATCGGCCTCGGGCGAAGGGTCGCACGTCCGGCGATGGTCGAGACCGCGGTGTAGACGGCAGCGGTGGTGGGATCTGCAAGTACGTCGACGGCGACGTCGCTTCCCGGAGTAACCGTGACCAGGGCATCGGGCCCCTCCACAACGACGTTACCCGCGGCCGAGGAAGGCACGACCACCCTCAGGCGCCCGAAGTACATGACAAGGCGCCCACCGCCTGTATCGTCGACGTCTTCAAGGCGGATAGTGGCCTGGGCGGCAAGCTTGATCAATGTACGGGCGGGAAGCAGCTGCAGCTCCAGACTCGTGTTTTCCTCGACCTGTAGCAGTGAGCCCGCGAGAATTGGTTGCCCGGCAACCGGCTCGAGGTGCGCGTCGTAGGCGGAGACGTTGCCGTCACGGAACAGCGAGAGCCGACCGCCCTCGGCGGTGAGCAACATCCCGATGGGTGTGCGCCCCTCTTCCTGTGGCTGCGCTTGCATCTGACCGTCCTCCTGAGCCTGCAGGAAGACGGTCACGAGGAAAAGCATAAGGAATGCTGCAAATAGCCGGTACATGTAACATGGAGTGTAGCCCAATTCCTTGCGTGGCTCAACATTGCACAGCGCTGTAATCTGCAGGTATAGTGGCCGTTGATGGAGCAGGCAACGGGAGAAATCAAGCTCGGCTACTCCGACACCGGCATGAACGAGATCATCTCGGTGTCCCCGGCCGAGCCGACTGCTTTTACACGGCACTTCGACCAAAACGAAGATTTTTTTCTGCGCCTTCCCTCCGCGGTTGTCGTACCATCGCTTCCCATTCACCACGATGTGCGCCAGTCGAGCCCGGGTGAAGCCTATCTCTCGGCTCTCCGCGACCTCACTCGGACCCTTATCGCACGAAGGCTCGCCATCTTCCACGGCCTCTCATACGTTTTCGACCCGGCCGAAGTGCAGCGACCCACGTTCTACGCCCTCCACGAGCAGGGAGGAAGGATCGACCTCTATCTGCTCAGGCTCGACCTCTCCTTTCGTCCCACGGTTCATGAAATCAGCGAACGAGGCTCCAACGACGTGAGCCCGGCGTACCGCACCGACAGGCTCTACGTCGAGGCGGACATGATTCCCGTCACCGGCATCATAGGATCCCAGTCGGATCCCGATGGCGTTCGCGTGGAGCAGATTGTCTCCGAGACCTGGATCGGCGAGACCGGCCGTGGCTACTTCGTGCAGGGAATCTGGCTGGACAGAGACCTGACCAAGTTCTTCTCCAAGCTGTTTCTCCCGCCCGGGAAGCGGACCTATCCCTACTATCCCCTCACCTGCAAGTACCGTTCGGTCTGCCTGAGCGTCGTCGACCTGCTGCCCGCGAGACGGTGGGAGCAGACGCCCCTCTTACATGCAGCTCGGGATTTTCTCAAGCCTCATATCGAAGAGATCCAGAAGGCGCTCAAGGAGCAGGAGTTCAGCGAGAACCTCGAGACGTTTCAGCGGTTGAAAGCACAAATCGATGAGAGCCGGCAGAAGGCCTGCAGCAGTTTGCATGTGCGTGCCTATCTCAACGAATCGGACATGAAGGAGTTCGTCGTTGAAAGCTCCTGAACCCTACACCACGCCTGAATCCTACGCCGGCGCAAGGGTGACCGTCATGGGACTCGGCGTCCACGGCGGCGGCGCCTCGGCGGCCCGGTTTCTCGCCCGCGAGGGCGCCGAGGTTACCGTCACGGATCTGAGGGACGAGACTGAGCTTGCCGCATCCCTCGATTCCATCGCGTCTCTCCCGATCCGTTTCGTTCTCGGCCGCCACGAGGAGGCAGACTTCGCCGAGGCCGATATCGTCATCAAGAATCCCGCGGTCCCCCGGAGCTCACGCTATCTCGCCCTCGCCCGCCGGATAGAAACCGATATTTCCATCTTTCTCTCGCGAACCTCCTCCCCGATCGTCGCCATCACCGGCACAAAGGGGAAGTCCTCGACGAGCTCGGCCGCCCACCATATTCTCTCTCAGACGATCGGAAATACATTCCTCGGCGGCAACATCACCCGCTCCCCGCTCGAGTTCGTGGATGAGCTCACCGAAGAGAGCACCGTGGTACTCGAGCTCTCCTCCTTTCAGCTCGGAGACCTGCGGCTCACCGGCGCGGGTATCGGTGCTCTGCGCCCGCGGGTGGCCGTCATCACGAGCATCTTCCGCGATCACCTGGACTACTACGACTCGATGGATGATTACGTCGCCGACAAGCGGCTGATCTACGCCGCACAGCAGAACACCGATTGGACGGTCGCCCGCGACGACTCGTGGGGACGCCTGTTTCTGCGTGAGACTCCCGCCCGGGGCGCGGTGGCCTCGGATGCTCGGCTCGACCCCGCCGAGGCGGGAGCCGTGGCCGGTGCGTGGCTCGACGGCGCGGTCGGCCTCGCGCGCGTCCCGGGCAGCAGAGACGGCGGCAGCGGCAGCGCAGGAGGCGTCCCAAACGCGGGCGGCGCCGCGGCAGGCGCGGCCCCGGAAGTCGTCGTGCCCGAGCGACTTCTCGTCCCCGGCATCCACATGCGGCGGAATCTCGTCGCCGCCGGTCTCGTGTGCCGTCTTCTCGGCGTGGAGGCGGATGCGATCCGCGACGCGGCCGCCGCCTACCCCGGCATTGAACACCGCCTCGAGCTCGTTCGCGAGCACGGCGGCGTGTGGTACTACAACGACTCGGCGGCAACCATTCCCGAGGCAACCCTCGAGGCGGTGAGCTCTTTCGAGGCGCCGGTACACCTCATAGCCGGGGGCACGGACAAGAACATAGACTTTTCGCTCTTCTCCCAGATCGCCGCGCGCGTGGCAGGGCTGTATCTCCTCGACGGCAATGCCACCGGGCCCATACTCGAGACCATCACCACCGATGACGGTCCCGGCGCCCCCCGGTCACGCGGCCTCCGGCCGCATGGGCCCTTCGCCTCGCTCGATGATGCTGTTTCCGCGGCCGCGGGCGCGGCCCGGGAGGGCGAGGTCGTCATTCTCTCGCCCGGGTGCGCGTCATTCGGTATGTTTCAGAACGAGTTCGACCGTGGACGGCGATTCCGCGACATCGTGCAGGCGCTCGGATAGCAGGCGAGCACCCGGGAGGCTCGGCTAGCGCTTTTTGACTCGCTTGTAGTAGAAGGTACGGGCGCGCTCGGCTGTACGGTAGAGAGCGTAGCCTGCGGGTCGGGCCGGATAGTCCCAGCCACCTGCGCGGTGGAGGATACGCCCGCCGAAGCCGGTCTTGAAGCGGTAGAGCCCGTGCATGGGATGCCCGGGGTCGTCGGCCGGTGGAACGCCAAAGAGATCGTAGTGCGCCGCACCGGCCTCACGGGAACGGCGCATCGCCTCCCACTGCAGTGCGTAAGGCGCCATGAGGTTCCGCTTGTGGTTCGAGGATGCGCCGTAGAGATACGTCGCAGTCCCACCGAAGCGAAGCACGATGATACCGGCAAGCAACTCACCCTCGTGCTCGGCGACGAGCAGGGAGAGATCGACCCCCGGATAGGCGCCCGCGGTGTCAAACAGGGCGCGGTAGTAGGCGGGGGAGTGGATGGCTATCCGGTCACGCTCGGCCGTCTCGCGGTAGAGCTCGTACCAGCGGTCGAGGTCGTCGGCGGGCTTATCGGCGGGGGCTCTCACCCTGCCCGCCCGCACATCGACTCCCCGCTTGCCTGCAAGCCGCACGTTGTAGCGCGTCTTGGGCTTCATCGCCCCGAGCAGAGCCTCTTCCTCCGGCGTGAGATCGATGATGACGGTACTCGGTGGCTGGATATCTACCGGCGCGCGTACGAGACCGCCGGTTGCGGCCTCTTCGAAGGACACATCGAACCGAACGAAGAGCGGTCTCCGCTCGAGCCGCTCGGCGACTTCGGCCGCGAGCTCGGCGAGCACGCCTACCGCGGCGCCGGCGGCGCCGGCGGCGCCCGCAGCGACGAGCTCCGGGGCCTCGGGGCCGTGCGGAATGTAGGCGATGTGCATGCCGGGAGAGAGGCGGCGCGTGAGAACGAGAAGCGGCATATCCGGGCGCGACCCCGACGCCGAAGCCGCTCCCGAGTGCAAATCCCCGACGGCGAAAAGATGCGGGCTCCAGCCGAATTGCTGTTTGAATCGCGCCCAGAAGGCCGATTGCATGAACCCCGTCGGAGCCGGATAGGTCGTCTCGTCAACCTCGGAGATGATCACGGGGGACCTCCATGCCGGGAATCCGGGCAAGCCGGCCGCCGGCGCTCCGGCGGACTTCCCGGCCGCCGGCCCTCGCCGTCACCCGACCTTGCCGCTCGTCACCTTCTCGCTGGTGACCTTCTTGCCGCCTACTTCGAGGTCGCGGCCGCCGACCTGGACGACACCGTCTTTCACGGTGATTGGCATCGCAAAGAAACTCTCGATGTCGATCTCCTCCGGCGCGGTCTTCGGGGCCGAAACGCCCTCGGGCAGGACCCGCTCGCCGGGCGCTGCGTGGTCGATGAAGAGCACGTCGACCGTGCGTTCATCACCCTCGGCGGCGTCGTCGGGGTCGGCTGCAAGGAGCATGCCCTGACTCTTCACGCCGCGAAGCTTCGCGGGCTTGAGATTATTCACCAGTATTACGGTTCGTCCGGAGAGCTCCTCGGCCTCGTAGTAGGGGACGAGACCGGAAACGATGACGCGCTCGCTGGTCTCCCCGTCGTCAACTGTCTCGACGTAGAGCTTATCCGCCTTGGGGTGGCGCTCCACCGAGACGATCTTTGCAGCCCGGAGGTCCACCTTCGAGACGAACTCCTCGGCCGGATCCGCAGGCGCACCGGCACCGCCACGCGCCGGGCCACCGGCGGCCGATTCAGCCCCGCCACCCGCGAGCTCGTCGCGCACTTTGCGCTCGGCCTGACTGCCGGAGAAGCGCTCGCGCATCTCGGTGACGAGCTCTTCGGTGAGCTGGGCAAAGAGGATGTCGGGCTTCGAGACCCGGGTAAGACCTTCGAAGCGGCCGAGGTCCTTCCAGTCGGCATCGGGAGCCCCGATAAAGGCGGCGATGCGCTTCGCGGTATCGGGGATATACGGGGCGATCAGTATCGAGAGGTCGCGCAGGAGGTACACAAGGTGGGACAGAAGCGCCTTCGTCCCCTCGGGATCGGAATCCTTGGTCTTCCACGGCTCGGCGGCCTGGAAGGCGCGGTTGCCGAGCGAGGAGATCTGAAACACCTTTCGGAATGCATCGCGAAGCTGGGCAAACTCGAGATGCCCCGTGATCTCCTTCTCGATTCCCCTCACCTCCTGCCAGAAGGATTTCCAGGAAGAGTCCATCTTCTTCTCGTCGATCGGGACGACCTCTCCGTCATAGTTCTTGTAGAGGAAGGTCAGCGTGCGATTGACGAGGTTCGCGAGATTGCCTATGAGCTCGCCATTGGTTTTCTCCTGAAAGTCGTCCCAGGTGAAGGTGAAGTCCGAGGTCTCGGGCCGGTTGTAGAAGATGTAGAACCGCCACACGTCCGCCGGAATACCGGTATCCTGGGCGTCGGTGCCGAATACGCCGATCCCGCGGCTCTTTGAGAACTGGCCGCCCTCGTAGTTGAGGTACTCCGAGGAGGACATCGTGTGGAGCTTGGTCCACTCCTCGCCTGTGCCGATGAGAGACGACGGGAAGATGACGGTGTGGAAGGGAATGTTGTCCTTGCCGACGAACTGTACGAGCTCGGTGTTCTTCGGATCCCGCCACCAGTTCTCCCAGCTGTCGGTGAGATTCATGGTGATGGAAATGTAGCCGATCGGTGCGTCGAACCACACGTAGAAGACCTTGTCCTGGAAGCCCTCGAGCGGAACGGGTATCCCCCACTTGAGGTCACGCGTGATGCCGCGTTCCTTGAGGCCGTCACGTATCCACGCCTGCGTCATCTGAACCGCGTTTCGCGCCCACTGCCCCTTCACAGAGGCCGTCTTCACCCACTCTTCGAGCTCGGGACGTATCCCCGGCAGATCGATGTAGAGGTGATTGGTTTTCTTCATCACCGGCGTCGAGTTGTCGATTTCGCTTCGCGGGCTTATGAGGTCCGCCGGGTCGAGGAGCTTGCCGCAGCTCTCACACTGGTCGCCCCGCGCATCCTCGTAGCCGCAGTGCGGGCAGGTGCCCCGGACATAGCGGTCGGCGAGGAACATCTGGGATTCCTCGGAGTAGAGTTGCTCGATGGTGTGCTCTTTGATGTACCCGTTCTCGTAGAGCTTCCAGAAGATGTGCTGGGTTATCTCGGTATGCTTGGGCGTGGAGGTCCGGCCAAACTTGTCGAAGGAGATGTTGAACCAGCGATAGATGTCATCGTGCACCTTGTAGTAACGGGTGCACAGCTCCCGCGGCGTGATCCCCTCCTCGCGGGCCCGCGTCTCGGTGGCGGTACCGTACTCATCGGTGCCGCAAATGTAGAGCGTCTCATGCCCGGCAAGACGGCAGTAGCGCGCAAATACATCCGCTGAAAGGACCTGGATCAGGTTGCCGAGATGGGGAATATTGTTCACGTATGGCAGGGCCGAGGTAACCAGTCGTTTCTTCATAGCCTCCGACTATAGGTTTCGCCACCCCGCCTGTCAACCTTGGCCTAGTGTACGATCCGCTTACTGATGCGATCGAAGAGCATCGCGACGATGACGACCGCTATGCCGGCCTCGAAGCCGTTGCCCGGCTCGAGCCGCTGAATCGCCCGCCATACTTCGCCGCCGAGGCCACCGGCACCGATCATGGCCGCGATGACGACCATGGAGAGTGCGAGCATGATGGTCTGGTTGACCCCGGCCATGATGGTCGGCGTGGCGAGCGGAAGCTGTATCTGAAAGAGCTTCTGCGTGGTCGTGGAGCCGAACGCATTGGAAGCTTCCACGAGCTCCGGGTCGATCTGCCGTATGCCGAGCGCAGTGAGACGGATTGACGGCGGCACGGAGAATATAACCGTTGCAAAGAGTGCGGCGACCGGGCCGAGGCCGAAGAACGGAATGGCCGGAATGAGATAGACGAACGCCGGCATGGTCTGCATGAAGTCGAGTATGGGCGTGATGAAGGCGTGAAACCGATCGGAGAGGCCTCCCACTATGCCCAGCGGCACACCGATAGCGACGGCTATGAGGGTGGACAGAAGAATCAGCGAGATCGTTGACATCATCGGAGCCCACAGCTGCATGCCCCAGATGAGGAAGAAGCCCACGAGGGTGAACACCGCAAGCCGGATGTCCGCCAGGACCGCCACGAGTACCGCGGCAGCCACCATGAATATCACCGGCGGCACAAACAGGAGCAGGGCTGCAAGCCCGTTGATTCCGTTTTCGAGGACAACCGAGGCCGCTTCGGTGATCGCGGAGAGATTGCTGGTCAGCCAGTCGAGCCCGGCGTTTATTCCCTCAGCTATGGGTAGTTGTACTTCCGGAAACATGCTTACGCTCCTTGCTCCAGGCTGCCTCGCGTGGCTAGTCCGCCGATCACCGCACCGCGAACGATGACACCTTTCAAAAAGCCCTCCTCGTCCACTACGGCCATCGGTGAGCTCTTCTCATGCATCACTTCGAAAATCTCCCGGATCGGCGTATCGGGGCGCACCGTAAGCTCTTCGTAGGGTTCGAGGAAACCCTCGACGTGCTCGTGCTCGCCCTTCTCCGCTTCCTCCTCGAGCGTGTCTGCATCGACGTACCCGCGAAAGTAGCCATCCCTTGTGACGACGAAAATGCCCGAAAGCCCCGCACGCTGAAGGCGATGGAGGGCCGTGCGGGGACCGTCCCTGGGATAGGCAACGGTACCGGCCGGCTTCATGATGTCGGAAGCCTGGAGCACCTTGGTGACGTCCACGTTCTCGACGAAGTTGCTGACATACTCATTGGCCGGCTCTGTGAGGATCTCCTCGGAGTTTCCGATCTGCACCACCCTTCCGTCTTTCATGAGGACGATGCGGTCGCCCATCTTGAGGGCCTCGTCGAGATCGTGGGTAATGAAGATGATGGTCTTCTGAAGCTTCTCCTCCATCGCCAGGAGCTCATCCTGCACTTCCGTGCGAATGAGCGGATCGAGGGCACTAAAGGGCTCGTCCATGAGCAGAATGTCGGGGTTGGTGGCGAGCGCGCGCGCCAACCCCACGCGCTGCTTCATGCCGCCACTCATCTGTTCGGGCAGGCTGTCCTCCCAGCCTTCGAGCCCGACCGTCTGCAGGGCGTCGGCGGCCGCCTCGTTGCGCTGATCCACCTCCACGCCCTGAATGCGCAACCCGTAGGCAACGTTCTCGAGGATCGTCATGTGAGGAAACAGGGCAAAATGCTGGAAAACCATGCTCATTCGGTCCCTCCGAACGTTTCGCAGCGCCTCCTTGTCCATGGCGGTGACCTCGTCGTCATCCACCCACACGCGCCCGGAGGTCGGCTCGACGAGTCGGTTTATGCAGCGAATGAGCGTGGACTTGCCGCTGCCGGAGAGGCCCATTACAACGAGGACCTCACCTTCCATGACCTCGAAGCTCGCATCCACGACGCCCACTGCCTGCCCGGTTTCCGACAGGATCTGCGCGTTGTCGTGTCCTTCCGAAATCATCTCGAGGGCGCGCCGCGGTTGGCCACCGTAGATCTTGTAGATCGATTCGATACGGACTTTGGTGTGATTATTCGCCATGACGTTCTAAAATTTCGCACCCGTGAAGCCGAGAGGGAATAGGCCTCCCGGGCTACACCTCCGGCCGCGTCGTAGCCGTCATGTGTTAGGCTTTGCTTGACTTCATGCCCTCCAAAGACTTACTCTCATCTCATTGGTTAGGAGAGAATCCTAGGAGGACGTATGTCGGAAAGAGACGTAACCCCGCGTCTTCCGTTCAAGCTCAAACCGCGCATGATAGTGCTCATCGTGATCGTTGCCCTCGTTATCGGGGTGGTGATGAGCAGTTTCTTCATAGTCGACCAGACCGAGCAAGGTGTGGTCCTGCGGTTCGGAGAGTACAACCGAACGGTTCCGCCGGGGCTCAATTTCAAACTACCATTTGGTATCGAACAAAACAGGAATGTACCCACCCAGGTCATTCAGAACATGGCCTTCGGATTCCGGGTCGAGGAAGCGGGGATCAACACCCGCCAGTCGAACGTTGACTACCCCGAGGAATCCATCATGCTGACGGGAGACCTCAACATCGTCGATGTGGAGTGGATCATCCAGTACCGCATCACCGAGCCGGTTAACTGGCTTTTCAACGTGGAAAACCAGGAGAAAACGATTCGGGACATCTCCCAGTCGGTCATCAACAGGCTCGTCGGTGACCGCGCTATCGTGGATGTCATCGGTGCCGAGCGCGCCCGAATCGAGACCGACGGTCGACAGGAGATGAATGAGACCCTCAACAGCTACGGGCTGGGTATCAACATAACCCAGGTCCGGCTGCAGAACATCGTTCCGCCGGCGGGTCGCGTGCAGGACGCCTTCGAGGACGTGAACAAGGCCGTACAGGACCTCAACCGCCTCATCAACGAAGGGCGCGAGCAATATAACCGCGAGATCCCCAGAGCCGACGGCCAGGGACAGCGCATCGTTCAGGAAGCCAGAGGTTATGCCGCGGAGCGTGTGAACCGCGCACAGGGTGATGCGGCCCGTTTCAACGAGGTCCTCACCGAGTATCAGGCCGATCCCCAGACCACGCGAACCCGCCTGTACTACGAAATGGTGGAGAGTGCATTCGGCGAGGCGGAAGGCTCGGAGCTCGTCGACAGAAACCTGGACAACTTCCTGCCCCTTCTCAACCTGCAGCGTGAGAACGCCACGCAGGCCACCACGGGCCAGGCCCAGCAGGGAGGTGGCTCACAATGAACAAACTCATAACCATTCTCGTAGTCATAGCCGTCGTGGTGGTCGTGTTCTTCATGCTGGGTCCCCTCTACGTAATAGAGGAGGGCGAGCAGGCGGTCGTGATCCGCTTCGGCGAGATCGTCGATGTGCAGCGTGACGCAGGGCTCAAGTTCAAGACGCCGGTCATAGACAACGTCATCAGGTATCCCAAGCGTATCCAGTCATGGGACGGGGATCCGCGGCGTATACCCACCGAGGAAAACCAGTTCATCTGGGTGGACATGACCGCGCGGTGGCAAATCACCGATCCGGAGCTCTTCTACGCCTCGCTGACGACGCTGGAGGCCGGATACTCGCGGCTCGATGATGTCATAGAGAGCTCGCTTCGGCGGGTCATCACCAATAATCGCCTTCACGAGGCAGTGCGTGATACCAATCTGATCAATCAGATCGATCGAAGCGACGCAGTCGAAGCCGACGTCGAGGAGCTCGACGAGGAAGGCGTGGAGCAGATCGAAGAGCTCATAACCGTCACCTCGCAGCAGCGGGAGGTATCCCGCGGTCGTCAGGAGCTCTCCAACGAGATGCTCGAATCGGCGGCGGAAGTCACGCCGGACTTCGGCGTCAAGCTGATCGACACCGTTATTCGGCAGATCCGTTACTCGGACGACCTTACCGAAAGTGTCTATGACCGCATGGTATCGGAGCGAAACCGCATAGCTCAGGCCTACCGCTCCTACGGCGAGGGGCGCAAAGAGGAGATCCTCGGTGAGCTCGAAAACGAGCGTCAGCAGATCATCTCGACGGCAGAGCGCGAGGCGCAGGAGATCCGCGGTGATGCGGACGCCCAGGCGGCGCGGGTCTACTCCGAGGCCTATCAGCAGGATCCGAATTTCTTCGAGTTCTGGCGGGCAATCTCGTCCTACGAGCAGACACTACCGCGGTTCCGGAAGACTCTGACCACCGATATGGACTACTTCAACTTTCTCTACAGCGAGGACGGTCAGTAAGACCCGTCGCGTGCCGGCCGCCGCGTCAGCGGCGCCGGTACTGTAAGATCTATCGCGCGACCGATCAGCCCGACCGCTTTCGAGTGGTCGGGCTTTTTTGTGCAGGCGCGCGCAGGCCGCCGCATGGACGCGCGCTCGCGGCCTCGAGGTCCCCTAACCCCGGGCGCGTCGGCGCATCAACTCCCGAAGCTCTCCCACCCCTGCGGCGACCCCGTCGAACGCACCCGGATGTTCGCGACAGGCCTCCTCGATCTCCCCGGCGGTTTTCTCGAACTCGATCTCGTACTTGCGGTAGGCGAACTTGCGCAACACCTGAAGGAGGCGCCTGCGGTACTGTTTGAGGGTTTGCCCGTCGAGCGCGGCCTCTCCCCCTCTGATGAGCTCAACCAGCACGCCTGCCTCCTCCTGCCGGTTTACGCACCGGGCGGCAGGCAGTCGGTCGCGGAGGTCCTCCAGGCTCTCCGCCGACAACTCGCCGACTACCGACGGCGAAACCGCGAAACGGTGGAGTTGCGACATCGGCAGTTTCCGACCGCAGGAGAGAACCACACTGTCGCCCGACACGAGGAAGGCCTCCCGAACCCGAGCGGGCACATAGGCCTCCTGCAGTTGGGAGGCAACCTCGCGGGCGAGGAGAAACCGTGTTATCTCCTCCCGGCCGCGGGCGGCGGCCGCCGCGCCGTTTACGTTCACTTCGCCGGCCGCGGAGGCCCGGGACGCTGGGGCGGGTTGGGCGGCCCGACCGTGGCGCTCCCTCGTGGTAACCGCGAGCGCGAACTCCACATTGGCGGTGCCACGCGAGATGCTTTGCCGCCCTCCGCGATACTGCGTGTAATCGGTAGCGAAGAGCTCGACGGATCCCCGCTCTAAGAGCATATCCACGATCTGCTCGACGGGTACGATGCCGTCGCTCGAATAGCTCAACACCAGAAAGCGCGCATCCACGGCGTCGAGGACCTCGCGGAAGGCCGTTTCGGCACGTCCCTTCGAACAGAAATCCGAGCGGGTCCGGCGCCAGTCCCCACGGATGCCCGCCTTGTGAAGAAGCCTCCCGTCGGGCCCGCACTCGTCGGGCACCGGCGGCTTGTCCCACCGCGCGATGGTATTGAGCATGAAGTAGTTGCTCCCGTACTGGTGGGAGTTATACGGCGGGTCGAGGTACACGAGGTCGGCGGGATTCCGCGAGAGAAACTCCGCGGCGTCGGCCTCCTCCGTCCTGGACGGCGCCCCGTCAATGAGCTCCGGCGCCTCGATGCGCATCGGCGCCATGATACGCCCGAGCGCGTCCCGGCCGTGCCCTCCGAAGCCCTTGTGGTAGGCCTTGAAAACCCCTGAGGTGTTGGCGTGGGTGGACGCCTCGTAGAGGAGCGCGGCGAGGAGCAGGAGACGCTCGCGGCGCCCCGGGCTCCCGTTCCGGACCCCGAGGCCGGTGCTCGCTGAGGACGGGCGCGTTTCACTCGCATGCCCGGCGGGATATCGCTTTTCGATCGCGTCGCGGACGGCGTCGATGTAGCGGGCGTTCTCCGCGGTGTAGAAGAGGCGTTCGGTGCGGAAATCGGCCGCGTGCGTCTCCCGCGGGGCGTAGTTTCCCGCGATGTATCCGCGCGCGGCGTCCGCGCGGGCGGGCGGTCCGCCGGCCGTGCCGGCTTCGGCCGCGGCCTCTCCGATACGGTGGAAATGATCGAAGGCAGCCTCCACGCCGCCGAGCTCGGGAAACAGATTGCGCCTGTCCGCGGCGTTTACCTCGAGAGCGGCCGCGTTGAGGATCCACGCGTAATGCTCCCAGTCCGCGGCGGCGACCTCGAAACCCATGTATTTTCCGAGCCGCGCCACTGATCCGGAACCGGCGAAAGGATCGACGAAGCGCTGCACCTCAGCCCGCGCGGAGAGTTCGGCGAAGACGGGCTCTAGAAAGGGCAGGAGCGCGCGCTTGTTTCCGATGTAGGCAATAAGCTGTCGGGTGAGGTACGGGTGTCGGGACTCCATGTTCACTTGCGGAAGGCCGGTCGCGTTGTTAGTATGCTGCCATGCCTGCGAAGCGGCTGTCAATCTTGCTCAGTGAAACGGAGACGACGGAGATCCGCGGTTCCGGCGACCCGATCATCACCTCGATCCGCTACGACTCGAGAGCAGTGACCAAAGGCAGTCTCTTCGTGGCAATCACCGGCTTCCACGTCGACGGGCATGACTACATCAGCGACGCAATAGCTCGCGGCGCCGCCGCGGTCGTGGCCGAGAGGCCCGAGACGGCCGGAGCGGTCCCGCCAGATGTTCCTCTCGTCGTCGTTCCGCGCTCGCGACCTGCTCTCTCCTCCATTGCCGCCGTCTTCTACGATCATCCGTCACGGGACCTCCTTGTCATCGGGGTCACCGGGACGGACGGAAAGAGCAGCACAGTCGCCTTCATCGAGCAGATCCTCACCGCCGCCGGCTTCCGCACCGGGCTCATATCCACGGTCACTGTGAAGACCGGGGACACCCTCGAGAAAAACCCGAACCGGCAGTCGACTCCGGAGGCGGTCGAGCTCCAGAGCTATCTTGCCGACATGCGCACGGCCGGCAAGGAGGTTGCCGTCGTGGAGGCCACCTCTCACGGGTTATCCGCGCGGACCTCACGGCTCGCTGACGTGGACTTTGATCTCGCGGTATTCACGAACCTTTCCCACGAACACCTGGAGTTCCACGGAAGCTTCGAGCAGTACCGGGACGACAAGGCGAATCTCTTCAGGGCGCTCGATCGGGCGCCGCGGGGCGGCGAAGGCATCGGAGGACGGGCGGCGGGCGCCTCCGGCGGGAAAGACCGCCCGGGACGGTTCGCCGTCGTGAACGCGGGCGACGAGCATGGCGAATACATGGCCGGTGCCACACGGCACCCGACGTTGCGCTACGGCATATCCGATGAGCCCGCCGGCTCGGGACTCCTCCGGGCCGCGCCCACCGCCGTTCTCGAACTGTCCGCCCGTGCCGTGAGTCCCGGGATCGACGGAACGAGCTTTACGCTTTCCGACGACGCCGGTAACAGCAGATCCCTGAGGCTTCCGATGCCCGGCGTGTTCCAGGTAGAAAACGTGCTCGCCGCCCTGCTCGCGGCCGCCGGGGCCACCGGCCGATCTCCCCTCGAGCTTGCCGATGCGGTGGAAACACTGGTGCCGGTCGAAGGGCGGCTTGTGCCGGTGGGACGTAAAACCCCATTCGCAGTGGTGGTCGACTACGCCCACACGCCCAACTCCTACGAAAAGCTCTTTCCGATCATCCGCGCTTCCACCCCCGGTCGCATCATCGCCCTCTTCGGTTCGGCCGGCGAACGTGACATAGAGAAGCGGGCCTTGCAGGGGGCGGTCGCAGCGCGCCACTGCGAGCTCATCGTGCTCTGCGACGAGGATCCCCGCGGCGAGGAGCCGGAGGCGATCCTCAGAGCCATCGAGGAAGGTATCAACGCCGCCGATCCCCACCGGCGCAAGGGAGAAGGTTACCTCGTCATCGAGGACCGGCGTACGGCAATTCGCGCAGCAGTGGACAGGGCTGAGCCCGGCGATACCATCGTACTCCTCGGCAAGGGCCATGAGCGAAGCATCATCTACGCCGACGGTCCTCGTCCCTGGAACGAGGCGGAGGTCGCGCTCGAAGTACTGATAGAAGCCGGATACGAACAGCCACGTCAGGAGGCAACTACATGACGCGCGTGGGAATTCTCTACGGCGGACGCTCTGGTGAGCACGAGGTTTCGCTTCACTCGGCGGCATCGGTCGTCCATCGCCTCGACGCAGATCGCTTCGGCGCCGTAGCGATTGGGATAACCCGCGACGGAGAGTGGTTTTTTCAGGATTCCGCCCGGGTCGCCCGCGAGGCCGCGGACGACGGCGTCCTTACCATCACGGCGGCCGAGGCAAATCGCGTGTCGGTGGTCCCGGCAAAGGGGCTCTCCGTCGCGGGCGAGAAGCTCGGGGTGGACGTGGTCTTTCCGGTACTTCACGGCTCCTTCGGCGAGGATGGAACCGTGCAGGGCCTTCTCGAGATCGCCGGAATCCCCTACGTGGGGGCGGCCGTGCTCGGCAGTGCGCTCGGGATGGACAAAGAGCTCGCAAAACGCCTGTGGCAACAGGCGGGGCTTCCCACGGTTCCCTTCCAGACGCTGCGCCGGGAGCAAATCGTCGACGGGTCGGACGCGATCGACCAGGACCGCCTCGAGAAGGCGGCGAGCCGCATCGCCCGCGCCCTGGAGCTCCCCTGGTTCGTGAAGCCCGCACGTGCCGGGTCCTCAGTAGGTGTAACCAGGATCCAATCGCCGGAGCAGTTCCCCGACGCCGCGCGGGCGGCACTTGAGTTCGACACCAAGCTGCTCGTGGAACCGCAGATAACCGGGCGCGAGATAGAATGCTCTGTCATGGGGACGGAGGAAATAGTCACCTTCCCGCCGGGCGAGATCAAACCGCGAGACGGCTTCTACAGCTATGAGGCGAAATATGTCGATCCGGAGGGAGCCGCCCTATTCGTCCCCGCAGATCTCGACGATAAGACTGCCGCGGATATCCGGGGTGTGGCCACCGCCGCCTACCGGGCCGTCGACTGCGAGGGCTTCGCACGCATCGACTTCTTCCTCGAGGGCAATAGCGGAGAGCTCTACCTCAACGAAATAAACACCATACCCGGCTTCACCAGCATCAGCATGTTTCCGAAACTCTGCGAGGCGGGCGGGTTATCCTACGAGGACCTGCTGACCCGGCTCATATCTCTCGCTCTGCGGCGCCACGGGCTGAGAACGGCGCTGAGTTACCGGTGGTCGTAACGCGCCCCTGCCGGTGACTCACCAGTGGTCGTAGGAGACCACGCGATCGAGCGGCAGGCGATCCGCTCGCGCCGCAGGGTCGGCGGGATGACCGACGGCAAGCAGCATCACCACACGCATCTGATAGGGCACGGTGAGAAGGGACTTCACGTCCTGCTCCTCGAAGGTCGTCACCACGCAGGTTCCAAGATCCTCGTGAACCGCCTGAAGCATCATGAAGGAACAGGCGATCCCCAGGTCGACAGGATAGGAAAGCTGACCGTTGGGCATCTTGTATTCCACATTGGTCGTGCAGAGCGCGATGACAGCCGGCGCCTGCCCCACGTATTCCTGGCCGAAGGCCGCCTCCTGCACCCGGCGGCGCATATCCGGTCTCTGAATTACGACGAACCGCCAGGCCTGCCGGTTCTTTGCAGATGGCGCGACCCGCCCTGCCTCGAGAATACGGGTCAGCTGCCCCTCGGACACGGCCTCGTCGGTAAAACTGCGCGCGCTGGCACGCTTGTCGATTTCAGGCAGCAATGCCATCCCTCTCCTCCGTCGCCGTTCGGTTATTGACGAAGCTGATCCGCCGAATCTATGCTCGATATCGGATGAAAACGCCCTCCGCCATGGTTCTGCTTCTTATTGTAGCAATTCACTTCGCTTTTTCACAGTCCCGTGATGCGTCCGGGGCCGGCGAAGCCACCGCGGGCCACGTGATGGAGCATTATCGGGCAGTACGGAGCTTCCATCCGCGGCTCGAGGGCTCGGAGGGCGAGACGCGCACCCTCTCCTACCTCGAACAGGTTCTCGGGCAGTACGACATCTCGCTGGCCACACGGGATTTCTCCGCCCTCGAGGACGGCCACTCTTTCTCGCGCATTGCCACTGCGACACTCCCCGGCGTCATGCCGGGCCGGGTGCTGCTCATCGTACCGCTCAACCATGCAGCCGATGTTTCCCCCGACTCCGACGGCAGCGTCAGCCTTGCCGGCGCCGCGGCGTTAATCCAGGAGCTGGCCGAGGACAGCAACCGCCCCAGCCTGTCCTTCGTGTTTCTCGGCGCCGATGTCGGAGATCGCTACCTCGGCAGTCGCCTCCTGCTCTCGGACATGGAGGAGCAGGAGGAGCAAACGGCCGCGGTATACCTCGATGTCGAAGCGCCGGGACGGCGCCTCTCCGTGCAGCTCGGTGCGGCCGACATCCCGGCGCCACGATGGCTCGCCGAGCCGGCGCTCCGGGCACTGGCGGCAAGCGAGCTGCCGCGACGACAGCATCTGAGCTCTCTGCAGGTCGCCCGCTCTCCACTTGCACCCGAGACGATCCTCGGCAGCTATCTCGAGCACGGCGTGCCGGCGGTTCGGATCCACGATCCCGCACCGGGCCCGGCCTTCGCCGACCCTGCAGAGCCGGAGCTCACCACGGAGTGGGCCGCGGCCTACGTCGACTTTCTGGAGGAAGTGGTACGGGGTGCGGCTCCACCTCCTACTACGAGCTGGGACCGGCACTACATCTACGCCGTCGTATCCGACTCGGTGTTCTTCGTGGGCGAGCGTAGCTACCTGATTCTGCTGCTTGCGGTGCTTGCCTCGCCCATTATCTACGGCATTGCCTTCCGAAGCCGGCTCGTTCGCTACGTGCGACTCGTGGCGCGTCACATGTGGGCGCTCGTCGTTCTTGCCGGCCTCATGTTTCTGTTCTTTTTCATTGCAACGGCGCTCATCCGGGGAATCATGGACTTCAGGGACTTCCCGACACTCTGGCAGTATGCGCCGGGGCCGTACTTCCTGCTGAAACTACTTATCTCCATCTTCCTGTTCGCAATCGTCTTTCAGTCGATCCGCGGTCTCCCCTTCCCCCGCAACGGGAGCTTCTACTCCGCCTCCGCCATCTTCCTCCTGTTCTTCGACATCGTGCTGCTCTCGGTGTTTGACATCGCCTTCACCTTCTACTTCCTCTGGGGGTTCCTGTTCGCCTTCTTCTTCTCGATTCCACGCTCGCCCTGGCTAAAGCTGCTCTTCCTGCTCGCGGCACCGGCGTGGTTGATCATCGGTGGCGCGGAGCTCTTTGCCGCCGGCGAGCTCTCCGCGGCGGAGGGACTGCTACTCTCTCCCGTCTCGGGCAACCTCATTTTCGCGTTCGTGCTCCTGCCCTTCCTGTTGATGCTCATTCGAATCGACCTGATGCTACACCGACGTCTGAGACTTCCGCACGGATCGACGCTTCGCGCGATCATCCTCGGCTCCGCGGCGGCGGCCGTACTCTTTGCCTCCGCACTCGTATTCCTCGACCCGTTCTCCCCGGAGAGACCGCAGCCGGTCGACGCCGTAGAGGTGGTTGACCTGAACACGGGCGAGCACAAACTCGAGCTCTCCAGCCCCGCGCCCCTGGAGGGCCTCGTGGTGAGTCGGGGTGGCGCCAGCTTCGAGATCGATACCGCAGCCCGCCGACATTCCCTTCTGCTCGCCGGGAGTCCCGAGCCGGTTTCTCTCTCCACATCGAAAAACCAGTTCCTCTCCCGCAGCCGCCGCAGTATTCTCGTCGACTCGCCGCTCGAGCCCAGCGAGGTGCTCGTCGCGGTTACCAGTCCGCAGGAAATCCTTATCTTCGACTCGCAGTTTCCCACCGAGGACGTTGGTTCGGGTCGACTGATGCGATTCGCCATCGGCCCCTTCCCCCCGAATCCGCTGGAGATAAGCTTCACCGTGCCACGGGAGCTGCCGACCCGGATCGACCTCGAGCTCGTATCGCGCGAGACGGCGTTCCCCATTGAAAGCACCGAGCCGCGCTTCCGGCTTCGCACCCGCACACGGGTGCTGCAATCGTTGAGCCCATGACTCGTGCGCCGGTCTTCTTCCATGTCGACCTCGATGCGTTTTACGCCTCGGTCGAGCAACTCGATAACCCGGAGCTCCTCGGCAAGCCGGTCATTGTCGGCGCAAGACCGGGGCACCGCGGCGTGGTTGCCGCCTGCTCCTACGAGGCGCGCGCCTACGGCGTCCACTCCGCGATGCCGATTTCAGAAGCGGCCCGACGCTGCCCGCACGCCGCCTTTCGCCCTGTGCGGATGACGCGTTATCAGGAAATGTCTCAGGAGGTGATGGCGGTCTTCGAGCGCTACTCGCCGGAGTTGCAGCAGATCTCGGTCGACGAGGCCTTTCTCGACATGTCTGGCACCGAGAGGCTGTTCGGACCACCCGCCGAAACCGCGGCCCGCCTCAAGACGGACGTCCGCAGCTCGCTCGGCCTCGTGATTTCGGTGGGAGTCGGTCCGAGCCGCTACATCGCGAAACTCGCCTCAGCGTGGAGCAAACCGGACGGCCTGCACGAGGTGCACCCTGGTGAGGAG
>JAAAOH010000003.1 GCA_009908925.1 Spirochaetota bacterium
CTCGATCCACGTGGAGGAGAAGGTCACCGGCTACATGCTCGACATCATCGAGGCGGTGCGCACCAACCGCGCCGTTCGCCTCGGCGGCTCACCGCGCGCCTCGCTCGCCCTCTACCGCTGCGCCCAGGCACGGGCGGCCATCCACGGGCGGGATTTCGTCCTCCCCGACGACATCAAGGAGCTCGCCGCACACGTGCTTTCCCGCAGGGTGCTCCTCACCCCCGATGCCCGACTCCGCGGGACCCAGGCGGAGGACATCGTTGAAGCGGCCATAGAGGACGTTCGCGTGCCGCTCGACGGGAAGGGTGCGGACCGCGGGCGTGCGGACCGCGGGAGCGCGGACGGAGGGCATGCATGAGAACGGTCGGGGTGCTGGCCGTGATCACCCTGCTGTTCGTTCCCTACGCGCCGATACAGTGGGCGAGCGCATTCGTGATCATCGTGATCGGCGGATCGTGGATGTACTCCGAAACCCTGCGGCTCAACGTGAGCGTGGAGCGGGGTGCCGCCGAGATCCGGATGTTCCGCCACGAGGACGCGGAGATACGCATTGCGGTCCGAAACAGCGGCATGCTTCCGGTGCCCATGCTCCTCGTCTCCGACAGCAGCGGAGAGCTCTACACCCGCGATGACTCCGCCTTCGTACTCTCGCTTCCCGCCCGAAGCAGCCGCACGCTTCGCTACCGGCTGCGGGCCCACTACCGTGGTCTCTACCCCCTCGGCCCCGTGCGGCTGCGCACCGCGGATCCCCTCGGCCTCTTTCCGGTCGTACGGGAGCTTCACGTGCCCGGTCGAGTCATCGTCTATCCCCGGCACCGGCACGTGGCGCTACCGAGAAAACTCGGCGTACCCGTGGGCGGCGTGCGGGTCGAGACTCCGCTCGCCGCCGACATCACCCGCTATCGGAGCCTCCGCGACTACGTCCCGGGCGACGACACCCGCCACATCGGGTGGAAGGCTACCGCGCGCCACGGAAGCCTCAAGACGCGGGAGTTCACGCCCACCATCGAGGCGCCCATCGCTGTCTTTCTCAATCTTCGGGCGGCCGACTTTGCAGACCGACGCATGATGCTCGCGGTGGAGCGCTGCGTCGAAACCGCGGCCTCCCTCGTCATGGCGGCCGCGCACGCCCGGCGGAGCTTCCGGCTCCTTGCCCACGCCGACCTCGGGGATCTCGACTACGAGGAGGTCCGCGGCACCGGAGAGGTGACGGCACTTGCCGCGCTCGAGCTGCTCGCCCGGGCCGAGCCCCGCTACGATTACCCCGGCACAGGGCGCACACCGCCGACCGGCGAGAGGCTCGCGGCAGCGGCGACACGGAGCCGGTCTGAGCGTCTGTTCTACGTCGGCCCCGTCCTTGCGCGGGACGACATCGACGGGCTCATCGCCTCCGGCGTGTCGCCCGCGAGGATCGAGCTCTACTACGTCGAAGAGCTTACCCGCAGGCACGGGGGCGGCGCCGGCGGCGCCCGGCACCGGCACGGCGCCGGGCACGGCCTTTCGGTGCACGTGGTGCGACTCTACGGAGAGGACGATGGCGACGCTGAGGCATGAGGCCGTATATCGTGAAATCATACATCCCGTGCTCGCGCTGTTGCCGCCGGTCGTAGGCGGCCTCGCAGCCGCCTCCCTCCTCGAGGATCTCCTCGCCCGGGATATTCTCTCGCCGCTGTTCGCGCTCGCCGTTGTCACGGCAAGTGTCATAGAGACGGTGGTCGGAAACCTCGTCTCCGCCCATCGCGGCGGCTGGGAGGCGCGGCTTCGGGAGTTCCTCCTCGTCGCGGGGCTCAGCTACCTGCTCTTCGCCGTCGCCGGCGGCGGGGCGGGAAACGCCGCTGCCGGCGGCAGCGCGGCCGCGGGTGCCGCCGACGCCGCAGGGGCCGCCGCGACCGCCGCCCGGGTCTTCGCCCCCAGGCTCGACGTCGTGGCCCGCGTGATACTCGTCGCCGGCACGTGGTTCGCCGTGCATCGCCGCCACGAGGCGTTCCGCCCGCGCGAGGATTTTCTCAGGAGCGTGCAGGGCCGCGTCGGCCGGGAGCTCCGCCACACCATGCGAGACACCCGGGGCTTTGCGACCGACATTCTCCTGCGCCTGCGGGAGACCAGTGCCGCCGCCGCTACCGGCTTCGTGCTGCTTCTCACAGCAAGCGCCCTCGTCTGGGCCTCCGAGCAGAGGCTCTCTGCCCGGTCGTTCGCGCTCATCGCCCTCTACGCACCCGTTTCGCTGCTTGTCGCAGGCCTGATACACGCCTTCTGCGAGGAGTTCGCCGTATATGGCGAGGGTATCCGGGTGCCGAACCGCTTCCTTCGGCGCCTTGCCACCGCAGCAGGCATTCTGGTGCTTGCCGCCCTCGCCCTCTCTCTGCCGTTTGCACGGAACGCCTCCCCGCTCTCGCCTGCCGCGGTGCCGGCGTGGTTCGAGGCCCTGCGCTCGTGGTTCGCCTCCCTGCCCGAGGCGGAGGTGCCCGACCCCGGCCGCTTCACGATGCCGCCGGCAGGCGGGTTTCTCGGCGATTACGACATCCCGCCCGGGGTGCTCGCGGCCTCCCGATTCTGGGACACCTTCTCGCGGGTGTTCCGCACCGTCGCGTTCGTGGTTGCCGCCGTCGGTGTTGCGGTCTTCCTCGCGTGGCCCGTGTTCTCTCGGCGCTTCCGAAGGCAGGTGCGGGCTTCGCGCCCCGGCCGCAGGGTCATCGAATACCTTCTTGGCATCCTGTCGCTGGGGGCCCTGGTGCTGCACACGCTCTCCCGACTCGCGCGTCGGTTCGTCTCGGGTGCGTGGGGGTTTCTCGGAGGCAGCGGGCGGGGTGGCGGCCCGGGCGGCCAGGCCGGGGACACCGGCGGGGCTCCGACCGGGGCCGGGGGTCGGGCGGCCGCGCCGGAAGTAGCACCCCTTCGCCTCAGGCGGCAGCGGCACGTGATCCTTCGCAAGCTCGACGAGATAGCAGAGGCGGGCACAAAAAAGGGAGCACCCTTCGAGCCGTCTCAGACGACCCGGGAGTACTCCCGAATGTTGCAGCTAAGCTATCCTGGTCTTGCCGGTGCGCTTCAGACGGTGGTCCGAACCGCCGAGAAGGCGCTGTATTCGAATCACCACCTGGCGCGGGGCGAATTGCGTAACTTCGTTGAGGCCGCGCGCTCGGTCGTCCGGACGCTGCAGGACGCCGCGACAGGCTGAAATGGGCCTGCCTCAGAGCTCCTTCATGCGATCGCGGATCCGGGCCGCTTCCTCGTAGTTCTCCTCATCGATCGCTTTCTGGAGCTCCTCTTCGAGCCTGTCGCGCTCGAGCTCCGTCTCCGAGGGAACCTCGGTTTCGGAATCTTCCTCGGTGATGAGGTTAATCGCCACGCCGGCCTCGTCGACGATGGCCTCGGAGATGAACAGTGGACATCGCAATCGCGCGGCAATTCCAAGGGCATCGGAGGGCCGAGAGTCGATGCTGAGCTTCTTCATTCCCTGTTTGAGCAGAATGCGCGCGTAGAACGTACCGTCCTTGAGATCGGTGACCTCGACGCGTTCCACCGTGACACTGATTTTCTCCATCACGGAGATGAACAGGTCGTGAGTGAGTGGGCGCGGCATCGGTACGTTACCCAACCCGATGAGAATCGACTGAGCCTCGAGCTGTCCGATGAAGATCGGAACGGCCCGTTCGGAGCCGAGCGGCTTGACCAGGACGGCGTTGCCCTTATCGGTGCGTGCAACAGTCCAAATTTCCGCTTCAACCAACATCAGCTCCACCTAACTAAAAAGTATACTACGAAAAACCCGGGTGGTTTTCAAACGACGGAGACGTCCGTCTGCCTCAATATACTATCGGGTGCCCGAATCGCCAAACGACCGGGGACCGGCGGTTGCCGGGCGCCCGACCCGAGCCGCCGGCCGTTGCCCCGGCTTGCCCCGGCTCGCCGGCGTGGCTATTCTTTCGCGCGGAGTAATTGATCGATGAAAAGCATGTCCTTCCCCTCGCTGTGGCGGCGCAGCATTCTCCCGGTTCCGAGCTCCGACCAGGACGACATCGCACAACGCGCGTTCTCGGTGGCTCTCCTCGCGCTCGCCGCCGTGTTCGTGCTGTTCTCCGTCTACCGCACCGCAGTCGGGGAGGTTCTGCCGACCGTGGTCAACGCCGTCTTTGCCGGGCTCTTCCTCGCCTCATTCGCCGTACTGAGGCGGCGACGGCGGGCACTCGCCATCACCCTCTCCCTCGTGATTGGCGGTATTCTCATCCACGCCTACATCCTGCTGATCCTCGCCTTCGGTCTCGCGAGCGGCAATGTGGAATCATCACTGGTGCTCGTTTCGATGGTGAACATACTGCTTATCGCCTACATGACTGATTCTCCTCGCAGCCTCATCATCGTGAGCTCCTACGCGACCGCATTCAACGCGGCGAACGTGGTGCGGCACCTCGTGCAGGGTCCACCCCCCGACGTCGTAAATCTGGCAAGCATTGCCGTGTTTCTCATGCTCGGTATCCTGATGGGATTCGCGCTGCATCAATTCAAGCGTGCGCTGATTCGGGCCCGCGACGAAGCCGAGGCGGCAAACCAGGCAAAGAGCGCGTTTCTCTCCAATATGAGCCACGAGATCCGCACCCCGATGAACGGCATCGACGGCATGCTGCGCATCCTCGAGGACGGCGAAACCACGCCGGAACGCCTGCACTATTTCTCCCTCGCGCGTAATGCCTCGAAGTCACTGCTCGGTATCATCGACGATATCCTCGAGCTGTCCAAAATCGAGTCCGGCGCCTACAGCTTTCGGGAGGTGGACTTCCCCACCCGTCGCGTGGTCGATGAAGTAATCGAGGTGCTCTCGGTTAACGCGGGCGAGAAGGGCCTCGCACTTGATCTCGAGGTGAACGAGTCGGTCCCCGATTTCGTCCACGGAGACCCCGACAGGCTGAAGCAGATCCTCTTCAACGTGGTAGGAAACGCCATCAAGTATACCGACGAGGGCCGGGTCGACATTCGGGTGAGCGTGGGACAGCTCCGCGGAACGAGGGCCCTGCTGCTCTTCGACGTGACCGATACCGGCGTGGGAATGACCGGGGAGGAGCAGGCGATCATTTTTCATCCCTTCTCCCAGGTGGATTCGAGCTACGCCAAGAAATACAAGGGGACCGGCCTCGGCCTCGCACTCTCGAGGCGCCTCAGTGAATCCATGGGAGGCGGCATCTGGTGCCGCAGCCGAAAGGGTGTGGGCAGCACCTTCTCATTTACCGTGTGGCTCGGCGTGGCCGAAACCCCGGCCGATCACGCGGGCGCCACCGCGGATCGCAACACGCCCCGACCGCTTTCGGTCCTCGTCGCAGAGGACGATCGCATCAATCAGGTGGTTATTCGCAAGAACCTCGAGCGAGCAGGCCACACCGTGCAGATCGTCGGCGACGGACGCGCCCTCCTCGACGTGTTGCCCTCCGTGCGGCCCGATGTGGTGCTCATGGACGTGCAGATGCCCGGTCTCGACGGCGTGGAGGCCACCCGGCGCATCCGGTCGGACATGCCCCTCGACGTGCGAAGCGTACCCGTCATCGCGCTGACCGCCTACGCCTCCGACGAGGACCATGACCGTTTCATGAAAGCCGGTATGGATGCCCATGCGCTCAAGCCCGTGGACATGCCACGGCTCTTGGAGACCATCAGGGAGGTGATGGGTAACGCGCGTTAACGCGTGGCTCCGAAAAGCGCACGACAAACCACATCATACAACCGAATTATTGACTCGGGAATGAAAGATCGATATTACTTAGACAGATGATCGGAGATCGGAACTACTTCAACGGCGGCGACGTCATCTGGAACCTCCGAAGCGGCGACAAGTTCAACGCCATACGCGAAATCGTATTCAGCGCTCCGACGTTTGCGCGCGTGGAGGGACTCGACCTCGACGCGTTCGCCGAGACCGTGATAGAGCGTGAGCACCTGCAGTCCACCGGACTTGGCCACGGCGTAGCAGTCGCCCACGGCCGCACCGAGATGGTCTCGGAGCTGCGCATAGCCCTCGGGATCTCCCCGGAGGGCATTCCCTTCGAGGCCTACGACGGCCACCCCGTTCATCTGATCTTCGTGATCGCCAACCACCCCGAGCAGCAGACCGAATACCTGCAGGTACTCTCCACCGTCGCAGCCATGGTGCGAAACGACAGCTTTCGCCACCAGGTTCTCGGCTGCTTCGGCCGCGACGAGGCCGAGCACCTCGTCGGCAGCCAGTTCACCCGCCTGCTCGAAACCCGCTGGTCTCCGCGGGCGCCGCGGGTCAGCTAACCGGCGGCGCCGCTGTCGGATCGCGGCCGCGTTGCTACCGCGCAACCGCCGTCCCTGCATCAACCGGCTCGAGCGAATCGAACTCGATCGTCTGCAGGAGGTCTTCCGTGGTCTCCGCGCGGCGGATCTGCTGCACGCTGCCGTCGGGTTTGAGAAGCAGCTCGGCGTGGCGCAGCTTCCCGTTGTAGTTGAAGCCCATCGAGTAGCCGTGCGCGCCCGTCTCGTGGATCGCCACGAGGTCATCCACCTCGATCGGCGGGAGCTTTCGGTCGATTGCGAACTTGTCGTTGTTCTCGCAGAGACTGCCGGTCACGTCGTATGTCTCGGTGGCGGGTACGTTCTCTTTTCCGAGCACCGTGATGTGGTGGTAGGCGCCGTACATGCCCGGTCGCATGAGGTCGGCCATCGTCGCCTCGAGCCCGACGTACTGCTTGTAGGTGTCCTTCATGTGGCGCACCCGCGAAACCAGCCAACCGTAGGGCCCGGTTATGCATCGTCCGTTCTCCATAACGATGCGAAGGGGATGCAGTCCGTTGGCCTCGATGGTGTCCTCGTAGGCCTTCTTCACGCCCCGCGAGACGTACTCATAGTCGACCGCCTCGTCCTCCGGGCGATAGGGGATACCGATCCCGCCGCCCATGTTCACGAACTCGATCCTGATGCCGAGTTTCTCGTTGATCTCCACGACCAGGTCGAAGAGCATCTGCGCCGTCTCGATGAAGTAGTCGTCGTTTAGCTCGTTCGAGGCGACCATCGTGTGGAGGGCGAATCGCTTCGCGCCGAGATCGCGAGCCTGGCGGTAGCCCTCGATGATCTGCTCACGGGTGAACCCGTACTTCGCCTCTTCGGGCCTGCCGATGATGACGTTTCCCTCCTTGAGGGGACCCGGGTTGTAGCGCATCGAGATGAGCTCGGGCATGCCCACGTGTTTTTCCAGGTAGGAGATGTGGGACATGTCGTCGAGATTGATCACCCCACCGAGCTCCGCCGCCTTGGCATATTCGCCCGCCGGCGTGTCGTTGGAGGTGAACATGATGCTCTCACCGCGCACGCCGAGCTTCTCGGTGAGCACGAGCTCGGTTCCGGAGCTGCAGTCGAAACCCATGCCCTCTTCCCAGAGCACCCTCATCACGTGTGGGTTGGGGAGCGCCTTGACCGCGAAGAAATTGCGAAAACCGCCCGGCTTTCCGTCGGTGTCCGGCACC
>JAAAOH010000159.1 GCA_009908925.1 Spirochaetota bacterium
CGTGGCCGGGCTGTTGCGCGAGCGCGGCCTCGCGGGCCGCAGCCTCGGGGTGGAGATGGACAACTACTGGTTTTCCGCTCGCATGCTCCTCACCCTGCAGGAAGAGCTCCCGGAAACGCGCATTCTCGACGGGCACAACCTGGTGAACTGGGTGAAGACCGTAAAGTCCGAGCCGGAGATCGCCTATATGCGGCAGGCGGCCCGGATCTGCAGCACCGTGATGGACACCGCCCTCGAGCACATAGCGGTGGGTGCCTGGGAGAAGGACGTCGCAGCGAAGGTGGTCGAAGCGCAGATCCGCGGCACCGACGCGTACGGCGGCGACTCCCCGGCCATCTTTCCCATCATCCCGAGCGCCGAGCGCACTTCCACGGCGCACCTCACCTTCGACCCGGACCGAAAATACCGGAAGAACGACGTCGTCCTCCTCGAGCTCTCCGGCTCGCGCTATCGCTACCACACCCCGCTCTCGCGCACAGCGTATCTCGGGACACCGCCCGATGATCTGAAGAAGGTGGCGGAGACGGTGGTAAAAGGGCTCAACGAGACCCTTGACTTCATCGCGCCGGGGGTCACCGCGGAGGAGGTCGAGGCGAAGTGGCGCGAGTCCATAGCCGGGAGCGGCGTGGAGAAGCCGTCGCGGGTAGGTTACTCCTACGGGTTGAGCTACGTCCCCGACTGGGGCGAGCACACGGTGAGCCTCAGACCCACCGACAAGACCGAGCTCGCACCCGGCATGACCATTCACTTCATGCCCGGCATCTGGCTCGACACCTACGGGTTCGAGTGCAGCGAGCCCTTCCTGGTCACGGAGGATGGCTGCGAGAAGTTCATCGAGTATCCGCAGAAGCTGTTCGTGAAGTAGCGGGCGCCCCCGACGGCGGCCGCCCGCCCCGGTTGCGCCGCCCGGCGCCCGCCGCGACCGCTACATGAAGCCGTCGAAGCGCCGGCGCACCACCGCGCTGTAGACGTAGCGTATCATCGTGTTGTAGTCGAAGACGGGAAGCCCGGTCTCCTCCTGCACGGCCGCGGCGTAGGGCGGGAGGAGGCTGCATTCGAGGAGGATGGCCCGCACAGCCTCGTCCTCGGTCAGTGTCCGCGCCACTTCGAGCACTTCCGACTCCACGAGGTCGGTGTCGAGTGTTCCCTTCTCGTCGAACACCGCCGTCACGAACTCCGGTTTCTCCTCGAGCCCCTCGATCCGAAGACGCTCGTCCGGCACGCTCGTTACCTCGCCGAGCAACCGGCGGTCGAGGGATGCGGAGTTGGCCGTGATAACACCCGTCTTTCCCGCCGCTCCCGTAATCCGGTCTATGAAATCGAGCTGCAGCAGGCTGGAGATGAACACCGGCACCTCGAGCTCCTCGGCAATTCGATTCTGATGAAGGGCAAGAAACCCGCAGTCGCCGGTGACCGCGCGCACGCCCTCACCGACGAGCTTGTGCCCGACTTCTATGGCGACATCAACGAGACTCTCGTCGTGGGCAAAGAGCCGTGCCGGGGTGGAACCGGGAAGCCTCTCGAAGCGGACCGGGAAATCGTAGCTCGAGGCATTCGCCGTATCACCGGGCACGTAGGGAGCGTAGTTCTCGATGACCATTATCCCGATGGCCTCTCCGTAGCTGACCTGGTTTCCCTTGACGGTGTAGCGCATGTCTCCTCCTCGGCTCACACGATCCGGTTCTGTGATCCGCCGCGCAGAAACGATTCTAGATTCTCAGCGGCCGTTCGTAAACACCGTTCGCGGGCGGCACGGGTCGCCCAGGCCACGTGAGGGGTAATGGTACAGTTCGGGGCCGAAAGCAGGGGGTTGTCAGGATCGGGCGGCTCAGTCGGCCCGAGGACGTCGAGAGCGGCGCCGGCGATTCGACCGTCGTGCAGCGCTGCGGCGAGCTCCTCGTCAACGACCAGACCACCCCGCGCGGTGTTCACCAGGAAAGCGCCCGGTTTCATGAGCGAGAGGCGGCGGGCATCGACAATCCCCGCGGTCTCCGACGTGAGCGGGAGATGGAGCGAGACCACGTCCGAGCGCCGAAACACCTCATCGAGCTCTCCCCACTCAACCTCCGTCCCGTCGACAGCTTTGCGGTGACGGCTCCAGGCTATCACCTGCATGCCGAAGGCCCGGGCGATACGCGCCACCGCGGCGCCGATCGGCCCCAGCCCGAGTATTCCCATCGTTTTGCCCGAGAGCTCGATGAGCGGCCCCTCGATGTAGCTGAACTCCCGGTCGGCTCTCCAGTTCCCGCGGGCCACGTAATCGGAATACTCAGCCACGTGATTGGTGAGCTTCAGAAGCAGCGCGAAGGTCATCTGTGCAACGGAGGGCGTGGAATACTCCGGCACATTTGCCACCGCAATGCCCCGACGGCGGGCAGCCTCGGTGTCCACCTGGTCATGTCCGGTCGCGAAAAGACCGATATAGCGCAGATTCGGCAGGCGGGAGAGCACCGCGTCGCGTATGGCGCACATGTCGACAAGAAGGATGCTCGCCTTCCCGGCGCGCTCGACGAGCGTCTCGGGCGAGCAATGGTCGTATACCGTGAGACGGCCCAGCCGCTCGAACGGCTCCCAGCTAAGGTCTCCGGGATTCACGCCATAGGCGTCGAGCGCGACGATGTCTTCCACCGGTCTGCTCTCGCTCATGCGGTCGGCGCTTTTACCGCTGCCGAGGGACATTCGCGCGCCACGGTTTCGGGCACCTTGCCGCGGAACTCGCGGTCGAAATGCGCGCGAAACTCCGCTGCAAGTTTCGCGGCGTTGTGTTCATAGGCCTCACGAGAGGCCCAGGTATTGACCGGAGTCAGGATCTCAGCAGACACGCCCGGACAGGATATCGGCACGCCCACACCGAAGACAGGGTCGGCCTCGTGGCCCACTGCATCCAGGGCCCCCGAAAGGGCGGCCTGCACCATGGCCCGGGTCACATTGATGTCAATCCGCCGGCCCTCGCCGTAGGCCCCGCCGCTCCATCCGGTGTTCACCAGAAACACGCGCGTCTCGTGGCGCTCGAGTCGCTCGCCGAGGAGGTCGGTGTAGTCTTTCGGATTTCGCGGCATAAAGGGGGCCCCGAAGAACCGCGAAAACACCGTCTGCGGCTCCATGACGCCCGTCTCGGTGCCGGCGAGTTTCGACGTATAGCCCATCATAAACCAGAACATCGCCTGCGCAGTAGAGAGCCTCGATATCGGGGGAAGGACACCATACGCATCGGCGGTGAGAAAGATCACTGTCTGCGGATGCCCGCCGACCGAGCTCGGTTTGACGTTTGAAAGGTAGGCCAGCGGATAGGAGGCACGTGAGTTCTGCGTGAAGCGATCGTCGTCGAAGTCGAAGGTGCCGTTGGGATATACCATGAGGTTCTCGACCAGTGCCCCGTGGGAGAGATAGTGGTCGGGGTGAAAGACTGCGCGGTACACCTCCGGCTCCTTCTGCGGATCCAGATTGTAGAGCTTCGCGTAGCACCCGTTCTCGAAGTTGGCAATACCTCGATCGCTCCACCCGTGCTCATCATCGCCGATGAGCGCGCGCCCCGGAGCCGTCGAGAGCGTGGTCTTTCCCGTACCCGAGAGGCCGAGGAACACGGCCATATCGCCGTCCGCTCCCTCGTTGGCACTGCAGTGGAGCGGAAGGATGCCCTCGTTCGGCAGGTAGTAGTTCATGACGGTGAACATGAGCTTCTTTATCGCACCCATGTAGGATGATCCGAACACGATGCCGACGCGCCGGTCGAAGTCCATGACGACCACCATCCGGGAGGTGGAGCCGTCGGCGAGCGTCCGCAGTCTTCCCTCATAGCGCGCGGGATCGAGTTTGTCGAACTGCGAGATCAGCAGATGGAAGGGCTTGTCCGAGAAGCGACTGCGGTCCACGTCCTGTGGCACCGGCCGGAACATGTTGTCGATGAACAGCCCGGCGAGGGCGTTATGCATGATGGCGGTTACCGGCAGGGCGTACCCGGGGTCCGCACCGATGGTCCTATTCAGGACGTAGAGGCGATCCTTGAGCCCGAGCGCGTACAGGGTATCCTCGAAGAGCATGTCGAAGGTATCCGGTGTGATGGCTATCGAGTTGGGAGCATCCCAGTCGACCGTGTGCTCGCTCTCGGGCCTGCGAACAATCACGGTATCCTTCGGGCTGCGACCGGTGGAGTCCTGCGGAGACCACGTGACGAGCGTGCCGCTCTCGAGCCGAATCGCGTTCCAGTGCCGAACCGAGTTTTCGATGAGAAGGGTTCGGCTCGGATCCTGAAACACCTTGCCGCTGCGATCCTGGATCATGCGCTCTATGCGCCGTTGCTCAGCACTCATGGACGGACCTCCCGGGCCCCGCGGGCGTGTACCGCAGACCCCGCGGCGCTGATGTAGCACTATGTAAACACATGTTTATATCGTGCAACAAAACCCATTTTAGTGGCGCATAGGAGAGCTGTCAACCTTGTTTGTGGGGCGGAGCGTACGCGATGAGGGCGCTCCCGTCATAGCGAAAGAGGGCGTCGGCAGGGGTGACGATTATCCACGAGAGGGTGAGCACGTCGCCGGCGGTAGTGATACCGTTGGCAACCAGCGGCACGAAGATCCAGGCAATGAGCGGAGCCGAAACCATGGACAGAAGGATGGCACCGACGGCCGATATGACGAAGAACGGTGCTACCGTCACCATGATCATCGCCTTCTTCGGAAGCAGCCACTCGGGCGCGGACACCGAGACCGTGATTCGGCGCGGGGTGATCTGCGGCAGCGCGCCGCCGATGTATCGGATGGCTGCGGCATGGAGGAGCATGTGCAGATTGATCACCAGGACCACGGCAAAGAACATGAGCGCGAGCGCCCCGATGATGCCCAGCCCGGGCACCGAGACCGCCCACAAGTTGACGGGATCGAGCGGGCGCCCGGGGCGCACGGCGGCGGTCACGGCCGCGAATAGAGGCACGAAGAAGATCGCCGAGGCGAAGTGGAGGATGTAGGAAACCCGGCGGTTCAACGGGTTCGTCCGGCTGTCGAATGTTGCAAACTCCCCGTAGCCGGCGGGAAGCTCCCTCGTGGTTTCGGCCATGCGCGGCATTGTAGTGCGCCTTCCCCCGCGTCGCAAGGCGCCGGCGACGGGGCGCGCATCGGGCGGTCCGGCCCCCCTGGCCGGATTCCTGATTGCAGCGACGGGGGCTGTTTCACTATAGTGTTGTCATGAATCCACTAGCGGAATCCCTCAACGCAACGCTCGAAGGCACCGTCGCACATCGCCTGCTCTCCCGCACGGGACGTCACCTGTTCTTTCCGAAAGGCATCGTCGCTCAGTCGGCGGAGGCAAAGGAACGCGCGCATCGGTTCAACGCAACCGCCGGCATGGCCTACAGGCACGGCGCGCCCATGATCCTCCCGGCGGCAGCCTCGGTAAGCGCCGCCTTCAGCCCCGCGGAGAGCGTCGCCTACGCGCCGACCCCGGGGGTCGCAGCGCTCAGGGAGCGGTGGAAAGAGGAGATGATAAAGAAAAACCCGTCGCTTGCGAGCGTCAGAACGTCCAGGCCGCTCGTCACCGCAGGGCTCACCAACGGCATCGTGCACCTCGCAGAGCTCTTCGTCGACGCCGGCGACCCGGTGGTCATGCCGGATATGTTCTGGGGAAACTATCGACTCATCCTCGAGCATCGCAAAGAGGCCCGCATCATGACCTTTCCCTTTTTCAGCGAGGAGGCCGGCTTCAACGTCGAGGGATTTGCCGCCGCCTGCACGGAGGCAGCCACTGCGCGCGGCAAGGTCATCGTTCTTCTGAACTTCCCGAATAACCCCACCGGCTACACACCGACCGAGGCGGAGGCCCGGGCAATCGTTGCGCGGCTCACCGCCCTCGCCGACGACGGCACGGACATACTCGTCATCGCCGACGACGCCTACTTCGGCCTCTTCTTCGAGTCGGGCCTGCAGACAGAATCCATTTTCGCGCCGCTTTCGACCGCCCACGAGCGAATCCTCGCCGCCAAGATTGACGGGGCCACCAAAGAAGATTTCGCCTGGGGACTCCGCGTCGGCTTCATCACCTACGCCTCGCCCGGGCTCGACGACAACGCAATAAACGCGCTCGAGCAGAAAACGATCGGCTCGCTTCGGGCGGTCGTGTCGAACACCAGCAACCTCTCACAGCACATGCTTCTCAAGGTGATGAATGATCCCGCCTACGAGCGGCAGAAACAGGATGCTCGCGACATACTCGAGGGCCGATACCGGGAGCTGAAAGCAGGGCTTGAGCGCCGCCGGAGCTCCGACCCCGACTCGCCTCTGACCGTACTTCCGTTCAACTCCGGCTATTTCATGAGCTTCGACTGCGGCGCGGTGGACGCGGAGGCACTGAGACTGGCGCTGCTCGACCGTGGCATCGGCACGATCTCCATCGCCGGGCGCTATCTGCGCGTGGCGTTCGCAGCGGTCGAGCAGGAGTCTATTGGTGAGCTCATCGATGAGATCTACGATGCGGCAGCCGGCATGTAGCAGGGGCTCCGCGTGAGACGCCTCGCGCGGGAGAACACACTCCCGCGCTCGAGAGGCAGCTCTAGAACCTGAAGAAGCTGTACTTGTTCTCGTAGTAGCTCTTGAAGAAGCCGACCTGCTTTCGCAGATTCTCGAAGTGTCCCTTCTCCCAGTCGGCGAGGCGGTTGAACAGGTCCTTGACCGCCTTGTCCCCGGCGTCCCCGGCAGCTTCCCGGTAGAAGTTCTCCGACTCGAGCTCGAGCTTCATGCCGACGGACAGCGCGGTCATGTCGAAGTCCGCCACCTTGTCCTTGAACTCGCGCGTGAAGATCGGGCTTTCCGCATCCTCGAAGCTCATGGGCGCGGGGAGCTTGGGGGCCGAAATGCCCTTCCCCTCCGCATACTCTTTCGCCATTTGCACGAGGCTGTCGTGATGGCTCTGCTCCTCGTCGGCGAGCATCGTGAAGATTTCCTTCGCCTTCTTGTCGCCGGTCTTCTCGGCGGCCGCCCTGTAGAGCTCTCTCCCCTCGACCTCTCCCGTGATTGCCGTTTGCAATGCGTCTTTCAGTTCCATGCGATCCTCCCCACTATCTGTGTTGGTGAGGCATTGTAGCAGACGTCGCGCTATATTGCAAAAAAGGTAAGGAACCGTTTGGCCGGATGGGCCTACGGAGGGGACTTGGCAGTCGGTTGTGCGCGTTGAGGGAGAATGAGCCGCCCGGGATTCGAACCCGAGACCCACAGCTTAAAAGGCTGTTGCTCTACCAGCTGAGCTAGCGGCCCGGTCCGTTAGATATAGCAACGCCGCATTGCCCGTGTCAAGCTGCGGTTGCGGCCGGCCGCGCCGCGCAAGGGGCTCCGGCGCCGCCCGGTTTTCGCCGGCACGCACCGCGGACTCACCTACCAGGCGAAGCGGAATCCGAGGGCGACGTTGTAGACCGAGCGGAAGCCGGGCTCGGTGGAGAGCTCCGAGCCGTAGACGGCGAGGTCGAACTCCATCACCTGGAAGT
>JAAAOH010000327.1 GCA_009908925.1 Spirochaetota bacterium
AGACCTCCTTCGTCGAGCCGTCCGCCCACTCTGTCGAGGAAGATGCGATGCAGCGACGGGGCGAGGACTTCGAATCGGGTGATATCGAGCCTCTGCGCCAGCGCGGACAGAAGCTCGGCTATGAACCCACCGCGGTCGGCAATGGCAACCCGGTTGCACAGCCGCTCCGCCTGATCCATAACGTGTGTGGAAAACAGAATCGTCTTGCCCGCTTCTCTAAGCTTGAGAATCGCCTCCCGAAGGAGTTCCACGCTCACCGGATCAAGCCCCCCAAAGGGTTCGTCGAGGATTACGATCTCCGGATCGTGCGCCACTGCCGCGATGAACTGCACCTTGTGATGCATGCCTTTGGACAGGGACTCAACCCTGGCCTCGGCGTAATCGAGGAGGCCGAAGCGCTCGAGCCATCGATCGGTGGCCTCGGGTGTAAACGGACGCCCGTCGAAGCTGACCGAGCCCGCGTCGGCCTCGCGGTCAGGCTCACATCCGACAGTGCCTGTGTCGTGCCGAATCGCTTGGAAACGTTCGTTAGCTCGAGCATACGTGCTCCTCGAGGTGCCGCCTCCGGAGAGACGGCACGGCAATGTGGCCCGGGGCCGCGCCCCGCTACAGTCGATAGGTAACGATGAGTCGGGTGGCCCCCTGCTCCGGTGACCTCACCAGGGGGCTCCGTCTCGCCGTACCGACGAGTAGCATGGCAGTTGTTTCGGATGCTACGATAACCCGAGGCCCGAGGGGCAATGCAAGAGTAACGTGCGCGCGGACGGCCTCGAGTCCCGCTGCGGCGTCGTAGGTATCGAACGCTGTTCGTCTCGCCTGCGTCTCGGAGACCCCGTAGTAGGCCTCCATGTAATGCCGGGTTCCAGCCACCACGTCGGCGCCGAGCGCGCACTGCAGTCGGGCTCGTGAGATGCCACCTCCACCATCGGGATCTGCTCGGGGAAAAGCGCCGCGCCAGCGCACCCCCACGGCGGCGTAAGAGCCGCGGTGGCCGCGGCCGAGGGCGTCGGCGGCCAATCTCGCCGTCGCCTCGAGCCCTTTCCATAGGCGGACCCCGACATCGAGACCGGCCTCACCGGTCGCCGGCACGTCTCCAATTCCATCGTAGTCCGCGGGCAGATGCTCATCGTAGCGCCCGAAGTTGGGAAGAAGGAGTGCGGTGAGGCGGACCCTGGGGGACCCGTTCGTTGCGCCGGCACCATCGCCTGTGGGGCCTCCTGCCGCACCGGCGGCTGCCCCCGAGGCACCTTCCCCCGGGACCCCGAGCACACGCACCGCGAGGCCGCCGGTTCCCAGGACCACGCGACGCCCGAGCTGCGCCTCTACGTGCGGCATGAGAAGCGGTTCCCACGCATTCACACCCTTTGCCACTGGAACGTACCCTGCACCCGCCCCTATGCTGAGACCAAACGGCCGGGGCCCGGCCCCGGGGGAGGGTTTCGGGGCGGCGGTCGGGTGTTCCCGGGCCGCGGCTTCCGTGGGCGTAGCGTTCTCGGCCGAAACCGGCGCACACACCGCGGCGCCGAGGACCAGCGCGACGGCCACTACGGCCGGCAGCCCGACGGGTATGGCAGTCGCCGCCGGAGCCGGAGAACTTCTCTTGTAGCTTCTCCAATTCATACTCTTCCCCCTTTTTCTTCGTTGCCTCGCCGAAATCGTACCAAGAGACCTGCGAGCACCAGGCAGAGGCCCGCGGTCAGAAGACCGGAGTCGCCGACCCACAGCGACGCAGCCTCTCCCACAGTGTGACCGTCAAAGGGATGCTGGATTACGGCGTTCCAGGCGCTGTGGCCGATAATGGCGGGCCACAGAGAGCCGGTGCCGCAGAGCCACTCCGACCACAGGAGGTGAAGCCCAACCGCGAGCATTGCGAATCCGAAGACGGAGACCAGCACGTACGGGCCGCCTGCATACTGACCCGTCAGGATCAACGGGGTGTGCCAGGCCGCCCAGATGAGCCCTCCGACGACTCCCGGTGCGACGATACCCGCGCTACGAAGCCGTTCGGCCATGTAGCCTCTCCATCCGATCTCCTCACCCGCCACCATCACGATGCCGAGCGGCGTCCCTGCAAGCACCGCGAGGAGGACAGCTCGCGCGATGCCGGCGGTGCCCGCAGCAGCCGCGCCGGGAGCCGGAGAAAAGGAGGCCAGGCCGAACCCCCAGGCCGCCCCGTAGGACACCACGCCGACCGCTACGGGAAACAGAAGAGCTGTTGCGATCGGTCGAAGCGACGCCCGACCGAGCACCGCGAGCCCGATACCTTTGAATCCCTCCCGCAGCAACAGGCGGGTTACTACGGCGGCGATCGCCGGGGACCACATCAACAGAATGATGAGTCCCGGTTGACGGGAAACCGGAAGCTCCCGCGCGGCGAGTACCACGTAGAGCGGGACCGATAGCGCGAGCAGTATCCCGAGATACACGACGAGGCCGCGCCGTGCTTCGGCCCGACGGTCGCACGCGGTGCCGTCCCGCGCCGGGTCGCCGCCGTGCCGCGCGGCCGCGCCGTTCACTCGAATGTCACCGTCTCTCTTTCCTGCTTCGTGTCGCATTCCGTGCTGGTTCATCATGCACCGAGGATAAGCCGCCCCCTTCGCCCCGCGCTATCCGGTGTTCTTCTCAAAATCACCCTCCGGCATCGATTAGGTACTTCTACCTACCGGCTGCGCACCGCGCGATCTCGGCGCGCGCGCCACGTGCAGTGCGCTTGACCTCCTCGCGCACACGGGGCACAGTAGCACCAGGCATGATTCGCTTCGTTCTCTGGGTTCGAATGGTCGGCTTCACCGCGCTTTTCGTCTCTACGGCGCTGGGACTGCTGTCGTACCAGAAACGACCCTTCGGATGGCTCAAGAGCTATCTCGTGCTGCTCTCTGCACAGGCGATCTTCGACCTGAGTTTCACCTTCGTCGTGTTTTCGGATCTGTTCTCGGGCGGTGGTAATGGGCCGCGCCCTGCGTTTTCGATACTGCAGGCAGCCGTCAGCATGGTCGTGCTCTACGTCGTGCCGCGGTTCGTGCAGCGGCTCCTCGGCACCGCAGACAAGCGGTTTGCGCGGCTCTGGGCGCTCGTCCCGGTCGGGGTCGTCGCCGCCGGATACGTGTTGGTGTTCCTTCCGGTAGCCTTCGGCTATGAGCGCCCGGTGACGGTAGTCTACTACGCGTATCTTGGTAGCTGGTTTCTGTACGGATGGGCTCGCCGCACGCGGATGTCCCTCGGTTCCTGGAAACCGTGGATCACGACGTTCCTCGCGGGCGCCGGCCTGTGGTACGTCTTTACTGCAGCCGACTTCGGCATCGGGCCCATACTTATTAGCCCGGATCCGGAGGTACCGTTCGTTGTTCTTTCCGCCTCGATTTTCAACATCTTCTGGGCTACCCTGGTGATCATTCCGACGGCCCGGTTCCTGACGCGTCCACCGGGACGTGAAGAAGCGGAAGCGGTCCCCGATGAGTTCGCTCGGGAGTTCAAGCTGTCACGGCGCGAGCGGGAGGTCCTCGAGAAGCTCTGCGACGGGTTGAGCAATAGAGACATGGCCGAAGCGCTCTTCATCTCGCCCCGCACCGTGGAGAACCACATATACAACCTCTACCGTAAGTGCGGCGTCGGCCGGCGGATCGAGCTGTGTAATCTGCTTGCGCGTTACACGAGCCCGTAGACGACACCACTCGGTGCCGCCTCCCGAGCGTAGGTATTACTACTCAAACACAGCCACCGCCAGGAATTGAGTAAATGCCACGATAGCGCCGGGCTGAGATGAGCCTCTATTCTTCGGCCCATGCTACAGAGCACGAATGCAGTTACTGCCCTGGTGGTTACGCTGACCTTTCTCTTCGGCGCTACGGGCTGGGTCTTTGCCGCCGTTCATCGGAGATTGCTGTCCAGCAGATGGGCGGCGCCGGTTCTGGTGGGAATCGGCATTCTCGCGGCGGCGATGTTTGCGCTTCTGATCGCGTAGACGGCCGGAGGAGGGTCGATTACGTGGTATTTCTGAATACGAGCTCTGATAGGAGAGTACAATGAATTTGCACAAGTCGGCCGACGAAATGGTTGCCGCTCTTGGCGGTCTGTATGGCGACGGCACGAAGTTCTTCAGAGAAGGAACTGACAGCCTGCATCTGTCCGAGGTCATTGCCGAGACGGGCATCACCCCCTCGAAAACCCCAGCGCCTCTGGAACTGGCAGAAGGACGGGAGGTGACGGTCCAGGCCGCGTTCGGCCCGTTCTCGGCGCCGGCACGCTTCACCGTGCTTCGCTGGACCGGCCCACAGGTGCCGACGCTTATCCATCATCATGGAAGCGGAGAGTCTGACTACACCGCGCGCATCCGGCGGATCGCAAGGCGAATGTATGACAGCCCCGGCCCGGAGCCAGGAATGGGCGGCCCGGTGAACATCATAGCCTGCTCGGTCCCGTACAACCACAACCTCAAAGAGTATCTCTACGGCGCGGCTCGGCTCGATCGGTGGGTGTTTCTGCTTGCCGCATCAGTGAGATTGACTGAGGCTCTTGTCGCCCGCCTGCGCGAGCTCGGCCGCCCGCACATCGCCTGTGCAGGGATCTCACTCGGCGGGTGGATTACGAACCTCCATCATACCTATTTCGACACCTGCGACGTCTACAGCCCGATCTTCGCGGGCGCGGCACTGGATGATCTCTTCACCGAATCGATCTATCGCAAGCTCCTCGCCTCTTCAGCGCGGGATGCCGGCGCGCGGTTCCGCGAAGCGCTCAACTTCGAGCAGGAGTTCACCGCGCGGGGCAACGAGAACGTCTATCCGGTCATGGCCCGCTTCGATCAGTTCATCCGCTTCGAGCGGCAGGCCGGCGTCTATCGACCGGAGCAGATGACTGTGCTCGAACGCGGTCACACGACCGGTGCGATTGCATACAGGCGGCTTGCCGGGCACCTCGCCCACCGGCTGTTCCCGACCTCGGGGAGTGATACAGCCGACAAAAGCGCCACGAACGACGTCCGGCTCGGAGGTAGCGCATGATCGGCACGGCGATGTTGGCAGGGCTCCGCGAGCGCCCGCCGTACCTCACACTGGCCCTGGTGGCGACGGTGCTCGTGACGACCGTCCCGCAGTTCTTCCTGCCCGACATTTACGACACTCTCACCGGAACGCTCTTCGGGCTCGTGGTGCCGCACTATCTGACGCTGCCGCTGTTTTCCCATTCGCCGACCATACTCGTACCGCATCTGCTCGGCAATCTCGCGGTACTCGCGCTCTTCGGCGGGCTTTCGGAGATCGTTCTCGGCGGCAGGCGCTTTGCCATGCTGACGTTAATCGCCGCCGTCGTCTCCCTCGCCTTCTCCTATCTTCGCGGACTCTCCGAGGTGCACGGCGTTTCGGGTATCGGGTGGGCCTTCCACGTGCCTGCCCTCCTCGCCCTGATCGTGATTGTCGAGGAGCAGCGTGCCGGGCGGCTCGTAGCGACCGGACGCCCGTTCCGCGACCCCGTCTTGTGGGTCTACGCGGTGTTCTACCTGTTCGATTTCCTCGCGCTGCCGCTCCTCGAGGTTCTGGTGCTCGGCCGGCGCTTTTTCGAGAACTTCGGACAAGTGCAGCATCTTGCCGCCGTCGTCACCGCGGTTCCGTTCGTGCTGGTCTGGCGCCGGATGATAGAGGACCGGGCGGCGTGGCTGTGCGCGGGGAGCGTCCCCCAAAACGCAGATGAGGGCACGGCTCAGGGGGCGGAGACCGACCGGCGGGGTCACCACCGACCTGCACCCGGCCCGCCGGATCCCGCACGGCTGGAGCCCGACCGACCGGGCCCAAGGCCGCGGCGGCGGTGGAGCCTACCTCAAGCCCTGGTTCTCGCCCTGCTCGTCGTGAACCTCGCGGGCACCGTCGATGCCGCTGTACTCTCCGCGCGCGCCGGCGGCTCCGACACCGCCGGCTACACCGTCACTCCGGCGCCCGGTACACCACCCGGGGAAGTGGGAACCGTAATCACGGTCGCACTCTCGGAGGACGCGACCACACGCGACGTCAACGTGCGCCGCCGCTCGATCTGGTATCAGCGTGAGCCCGCGCCGCGTGTGGACTACAGATGGCTGAACCCGCGAGAGCTGACCGTGGTGCTCTCACGCCCGCTCGGGCCGGCGGAAGCTCTCGCTCTCGAGTTCGACGTGTATCGCGCGGGCCCCCGGGGCGTCCGGATTCCGGTGACGGTTGAGTTCGCTTACGGGAAGGGCCGATAGCTTCCGCGGTAGTCTCACGCGAGTACACCGACCCACGCGAACGCGTAGACGACCACAATTGCGGTCCAGCCGAGGGGCCTGAAATGTCGCCTCCGCACGGCACGCGCATACTCTTCCCATCGCGAACCGAACTGCTGACGAAGGGCCCGTTCCTCGCGGCGTGCGCCGAAGACCTGTGCCGTGCCGGCTAACGCCGCCCAGACCAGCAGGTACACCGAGTGCAGCCCCGCTGCGATGCCGACGCTGGAAAGAATGAGACCGGCTGCGTGGGGATGGCGCCGTGCGGCGTAGGGACCTGTCGTGGCCAGAAAGAGCGGGCGCTCGTTGCGGTGCTCGGTGGCATGGTGGAGGATGTGTCGAGCGCGATGTGCGAGCATACGCCCGAGATGAAAAAGAATGAGTCCCGCGGCGAGAAGTATTACCTGGGCGAAAGACAGGGACTCCCCGGCGCGAAGGCCCGGGACGGTCAGCGCCGGCGCGTGAAGCAGGCGAGAGCCACCGATCGGCGCCCATACCTCGAGCTCGGGAAGCCAACTGATCACCCAGCCCGCGAGAAGATGGACAGCCGTGAATACCACGGCCGACACCCCGAAGCGCAGCGCGAGACCGAGGCCCCGAAGCAGGGGCCGGCGCACGACTGCCTCGGCGCCGGAGGAACCGTCTCTGGAGAACTCGCCGGGGGCAAACACCGCCGGACCGCGCGAGAGTGCCCGATCGAGCTCGGCACGCCCGGATTCGGTGAGAGCGAGGCGACCGGGACGTTCACCGAGCTCGACCGCCAAAGCCCGCTCGAAGACCTCGGAGGCCGCCTGCTCCAGCTTCTCCTCACGGCCCGCCTGCTTGTCGATACCGAGGGCCCGAAAGGAGGCGATTTTCGAGAAGTCTGTGGCCGCGCGGGCCTCCTTCATCATCTGATCGTGGGTGTGGATTCGTCCGGAGTCGATTTCAAAGAGAAGCCAGCGCACGGTCTGCCGGTGTCGCCGGGCCTCGATCGCCGAGAATCCCCAGCGACTGAGGTCCGGCTCCTCCTCGCCGGCGCTTCGGATGAGGTCGGTCAAGAGCTCGGCAGCCCCTTTGAGAATGAGGATCGCCACGGTCAACCCGACGAGGCGATCGAGAAGTGCGAGGTCGAAGACCGCCGCGATGAGCCCCGCCCCCACCCCGGCTGCCACGATCACGTGGTTTCGCGAGTCCACCGACTGCGCAATGAGCGGCATCGACCCG
>JAAAOH010000367.1 GCA_009908925.1 Spirochaetota bacterium
CGACCCGCATCTCGAGGGGCGGCAGCCGGGCTTTCGCAAAGACGACTATCCGGAGGTCATACTCGGAAAGCTCGCCTGGAGCCTCGACTACGCGGAGGAGCATCGCCTGCTTCCGGCCCTTCTCGGTGATGTCTTCGACAAGCCCCGCGATAACCCGACGTGGATGATCGCTCGCCTCATCGACATGCTCGCCGGGCGTGAGTGCATCGGCATCTACGGGAACCACGACTGCGCAGACCCCGAGCTCAACGACAACGATAGTCTGATGCTTCTTTTCAAGTCGGGGAGTGTCCGTCGCGTGCGCGAGGAGGATCCCTGGCGAGGGGTGATGGGAGGACGGCGCGTGGTGATCGGTGGGGCCTCCTATCGCGAGCGGCTGCCGCAGACGCTGAGCGACGCCGACGCGGAGGACAGCGTCACCGCCGGGGTCGCGGCCGGCGCCGCATCCCGTCCCTTCGGCATCTGGCTGAGCCATCACGACATCATTCAGCCGGGCTACGAGGAGCAGGGGCGGATTCGGCCGCGGGAGATCCCCGGCGTCGACCTTGTGGTCAACGGTCACATCCACCGTGAGCTCGGCGAGGTCGAGGTCGGAGCCACGCGATGGGTGACGCCCGGAAACATCAGCCGCCGATCGCGAAGCGATGCGGTCCGCGATCATGTCCCGTCGGTCCTGCGCCTCGACGTCCGGGGCGAGGGCGCCGGCGTCGGCCCCGAAGTCCCCGGCTACGAGCTCACCCGCGTCACGGTGCCCCACGCGCCTTTCGACGAGGTCTTTCATCCTCTCGTCGCCGGGGAGGAGACAGACACATCGGCGTCGGCTTTCGTGAGCGGGCTTGCTGAGCTTCAGGCGCGGCGGACGCAGTCGGGCGCGGGGCTCATGAGTTTTCTCGATCAGAATCTCGACCAGTTCGACGATGCGGTAGCGGCGGAGATTCGATCACTTGCCGAGGAGGTAACCGGATATGGCGACGGCTGACAACGACGGCGCCCAGACAATCGAAGAGCTCCAGGCGCGGTATCAGAAACTGCAGCAGGAGAAGATCCGCGCGGAGGCCAACCGCGAGAACGCCGAAAAGCAGCTCTCTGAGCTAAAAGAGGAGGCGCGCGAAACCTACGGCACCGACGACATCGAAGAGCTCAGGAAGAAGCTCAAGGAAATGAGAGCTGAGAACGAGAAGAAGCGCGCCGACTACCAGGCGCACCTCGAAAAGATCGAGTCGGACCTCTCCGAGGTGGAGGCGAAGTTCGGCGGCGATGAGCCTGATGGGGGTGAGGGGTGATGGGAGACGCGCCGTTCGCGGGCGATCCGATGGGCGTCGGATCCTCCGGGGCCGGGCTGCGCGCGCCCACGCAGGCAAGGCGCCGTGTCGATCGCCTCTCCTACAAACGTGAGGACCGGCAGGCACGCCTCTCCCGCGTCGGAGCCGACCTCTCGCGTCTCGATGACTACCTCGCAATATCGGAGCAGGTAACCGGCGCGCTCGAGACCCTCAACCAGACGCTTTTCCGCGAGCTCCTCGAGCTCGTCGAGGAGAAACTCACCATCGCCCTTCAGGAAGTGCTCGACCAGCCCATCACTTTCCATGCAGATGTCGATTTCAAGCGCGGGGCCGCAGCCGTGGATTTCTGGATCGAGCGTGACGGCAACCGCGAGGATGTCTATCGCGGGCAGGGCGGATCGGTCGCCAACGTGCTGAGCGTGGGTCTTCGGTTGTTTGCGCTGACCACCCAGGAGGAGTCCGAGCACCGCCGCTTCCTCGTCCTCGACGAGCAGGACTGCTGGCTCCGGCCCGATCTGGTGCCCATGCTCGTGAAAATCGTCCACGATGCCGGTCGCGCCCTCGGCTTCCAGGTCCTCATGATAAGCCACCACGATACGACGCTCTTCGAGCGCTATGCCGACAGGGTCTACCGCTTCGTGCCGGTGGGCGAGGGGGCGGTGCGCGTTGAGTCTGTCGGGGGTGATGGGTCTTCCGCTATCACCGTGCGGTCAGATGGGGAGGAACCTTAGCGCCCCCGTTCGATCTGCAGGGTCTGCACGCGAAGGCGCTCCCCGTCGCGGGCCATGCGACGATCCTCGACGACGATACGGTCGCCGTTCTGCACCCGGATGGAGCGCGCGAGGCGCGCCGGGATCTCGACGTAGACTTCGCTGTCGTCGGGCTGGCGCACGGTAAGCTCGGCCGTCCCGTCTGAGAGCGTGCGCACCTCGATGACTTCGCCGCGAAGCGGGCCCTGCGCCGGCTCCGCGCCGTCCCGCTCCCGCGACCCGCCGGCCGTGGCGCAGGAGGCGGCGACGGCCGTGATGAGCAATACAAAGAGTACATAACGAAAGCCGCGGTGAGATGGACGCCGCGTCGTACGTGCTACAGTGTTCATATCACTCAAGATACTTCAGATCGGGCGGGTTTTCGCGGGCTCCGCAGCATTTAACTTGACTAGAAAATAGACTAACAGTACGATACCCACATGGTGGTGAACGTTCATGAAGCGAAGACACACTTCTCTCGGTTTCTCGAGAGAGCCATGGTCGGTGAGGAGATCATCATTGCCAGGAACGGGACCCCCCTTGTGCGACTGACTCCGATTGCTGCGCCGGAGGGTGAGCGAACGGCCGGTCTCTCGAAAGGTGAGATCTCGATGGCGGCAGACTTCGACGCGCCGCTGCCGGAGGAGCTGCTTGACGGGTATGAGTCATGAGACTTCTCCTCGATACCCACTCATTCCTGTGGTGGACAGGGGTGCCCGAGCGATTGCCCTCGTCGGTGCGGGCGGCGCTTCTGGAGCCGGCCAATCAACTCTACCTGAGCGCTGCATCCTCCTGGGAGATCGAGATCAAGACGGCGCTCGGCCGTCTCGAGTTGTCTCGTCCGCTCAGATCGATTGTGGAGCGTGAGATTTCGAGAAACGGCCTCCGGCTCCTGCCGATCACGTTCGATCATACCCAGCACCTGACCGAGCTCGAGCGGCTGCACCGCGACCCGTTCGATCGCATTCTGATGGCTCAGGCCGTAGCCGAGGAAATGACCCTCGTCTCAGGTGATGAACAGGTTCACCGCTACGGTGGTGTGAGCCTGCTCTGGGAGTGAGCGAGCCGCCATGTCGAGGCTCGACGACACAGATCCCACGCTCGCCTACTACGAGACCGACGCAGCCCGCATCACCGCCGACTACGAGACCGTGGACCTCAGCGCGACCCTCGAGCGCATCGTCCTCCGCCTGCCGCCCGCTGCCGGAATCCTCGAGCTCGGGGCGGGAAGCGGACGGGACGCGGCCTTCCTGCTCGGCCGCGGGTTCGAGGTCACGGTACTCGACGGTTCAGAGGCGATGGCAGAGCGCGCGGCATCACTTCACCCCGAGCTTGCAGGGCGCATCCGCGTGCACCGGCTCCCCGCGCCGCTACCGTTCCCCGACGAGGCCTTCGACGCAGTTCTCTCTCTTGCCACCCTTATGCATCTTCATCGCGCTTCGATAGCCGACGTGCTCACCGAGTGCCGCAGGGTGCTTCGCCCCGGCGGAACTCTTGCGGTATCGGTGCCGACCGAGCGGCCGGGGCTGGATGAGGCGGGGCGAGACGACCGGGGGCGGCACTTCACGGTCATGGATGCCGTCGCGTGGCAGAGGCTCATCCGGGGTGCCGATTTCGAGCCGGTGGAGGAGTGGAGCTCTGCGGATGCGGCCGGGCGAGGCGGGATCAGGTGGTGGACGGCGGTGTGGCAGGCGAAATAGGGCGGATGTGGCGTTTTTCTCTATTCTTGTCGCCGCACTTACAGTAGATTCCCTGCATGCACAAAGACGCCACCAACTCCGCCCTGCGAAATATCGCTATCATTGCGCACGTCGACCACGGAAAGACGACCCTTGTCGACGCCCTCTTCCGCCAGTCGGGCGTGTTTCGCGAGGGACAGGAGACCGACGAACGCTTCATGGACAACCTCGATCTCGAACGCGAGCGCGGCATCACCATCGCGGCAAAGAACAGCGCCGTCGCCTGGAAGGGTGTGAAAATCAACATTCTCGACACCCCGGGTCACGCCGACTTCGGTGGTGAGGTCGAGCGCGCGCTGTCCATGGTGGACGGGGTGCTGCTGCTCGTCGACGCCTCCGAGGGGCCGCTGCCGCAGACGCGCTTCGTGCTCGATAAGGCGCTTCGGGCATCACTGCACATTGTCGTCGTGATAAACAAGATCGACCGCCAGGATGCACGGCCCACCGAGGTCCTCAACGAGATATACGACCTCCTCATCGACCTCGACGCCCACGAGGATCAACTCGACTGCCCGGTGCTCTATGCCGACGGTCGGCGGGGAATCGTCAAGCGGCAGCTGGATGATGAAGCCGAAAACCTCCACGTGCTTCTCGACACCATCGTCGATGAGGTGCCGCCGCCCGCATACGTATCCACAGAGCCCTTTCAGATGCTCGTCTCCGATCTCTCCTACTCGGACTTCCTCGGCAGACTTGCGGTCGGCAAGGTGGTCCACGGCTCCGCCCGCAGCCGCGAGGCACTCGTCTGCCTCGGCCCCGGTGGGCACAGTACCCCGTTGAATGTGAGCCGGCTCGAGGTCTACGAGGGCCCCGGCCTGAAGGAGACCGATGTGGCGCAGCCGGGTGACATCGTTGTGCTCGCCGGCGTGGAGGACGTGCACATCGGTGACACCATCTGCGCAAAAGCCGAGCCCAAGGCGCTGCCGCGGATCACCGTGGACGAGCCCACGGTGTCCATGCTTTTTGCGCCGAACACATCACCCCTTCTCGGCCGGGAGGGTCGCTACGTGCAGTCGAGCAAGATCCTCGAGCGCCTGAAGAAGGAGACCCTGCTCAACGTCTCCATACAGGTGGAGGAGACAGAAAGCAAGGAGGGCTTCATCGTGAAGGGCAGGGGAGAGTTTCAGATGGTGATTCTCCTCGAGACCATGCGCCGGGAGGGCTTCGAGCTCAACGTGGGGCGGCCTCACGTGATCTTCCGCGAGGAGAACGGGCAGCGCACGGAGCCCATAGAGCACCTCTTTCTCGAGTGTGACGAGAACTTCACCGGCGTCGTCACGGAGAAGCTCTCCAAGCGCAAGGGGCGGATGCTCACCTACGAGATCCACAAGGGCCACCGGGCGCGACTCGAGTTCAGCGTCCCCTCGCGCGGGCTTCTCGGCTATCGGGATGAGTTTCTCACCGATACCCGCGGTACCGGCATCATAAACGCCTCCTTCCAGGGCTACGAGCCCTACCGCGGCGATTTCCCCGACCGATACACCGGCTCCCTCGTCTCAGACCGTGCCGGGGAGGCGGTGCCCTATGCCCTGTTCAACCTCGAACCCCGTGGCCAGCTCTTTGTCACGCCCGGCGATCCGGTCTACGAGGGGATGATCGTGGGCGAGCACAACCGCGAGAACGACCTCAACGTCAATCCAACCAAGACGAAGAAGCTCTCCAACATGCGCGCGGCGGGCAAGGACGATGCGGTGGTCCTCACGCCGGTGCTGCCGCTTACCCTCGAGCGTGCCATTCAGTTCATCCGCGACGACGAGATGGTGGAGGTGACCCCGAAGTCGATTCGCATGCGAAAGGCGAGCCTCGGCGCATCCGCGCGGAAAGCGACACTTCGCAAGGCGCCCGAGTAAAAGCATTTGAAACTCGTACCGCTGTCATAGTAGATTCTTATACGTGAAATACAAGCCGATTCCGGATGAAGTCAGAGCGCTCGAGACGCTGCGGGGCCTCGTTGATCGCAGTGCGGAGACATACGCAGAACATACTGCCCTTGCCATGCACGGGGGCAGATCGCTTTCCTACGCCGATCTCGGCGACGCCGTTGCCGCCGCCCGCCGGCTCCTGGCCGGACGCGGCATCGAGTTCGGAGACCGCGTGGCGCTCATCGGAGAGAACAAACCCGAGTGGGGCATCACCTACCTTGCGGTCACGAGCATGGGCGCGGTGGTGGTACCCATCCTCACCGACTTCTCCGGTGACATCATTGCGATGATCCTCGAACACTCCGGTGCGAAGGGCGTCGTCGTCTCCGAGAGCATGAAGGCGAAGGTGCCGGCCGAGACCGCAGAACGCTTCGTCACGACCATCGAGGAACTCGGCGCGAGTGCGATCGAGGCGGCAACCGGCGCCGGCGAGGCCGCGGCCGGCGGCGCTCCGGACGGCGGCGGGACGGACCCGGCGGCCCGTCCGCAGGAGACCGACCTCGCCTCCATCCTCTACACCTCCGGAACCACCGGCGACCCCAAGGGTGTGATGCTCACACACCGAAACATCGTGCAGAACGTCATAAGCTGCCGATCGGTGGCGGACATCGGCCCCGACGACCGCTTCCTGTCGGTTCTGCCGCTCGCCCACAGCTACGAGTGCACCGTCGGCTTCCTGCTCCCGGTGGCAAGTGGCGCATCGGTGACCTACCTCGGAAAGCCGCCGACCCTCACCGCGCTCCTGCCCGCGCTGGCGGAGGTGCACCCCACCATGATGCTCACCGTGCCCCTCATCATGGAGAAGCTTTATCAGTCGCGGGTGAAGCCCGTGTTCGCGAAGAACGCGCTCACGCGCGCGCTCAAGCACATCGCCCCGCTTCGGAAGTTTGTCCACCGTGCCGCCGGGAAGAAGGCCTATGAGGCATTCGGCGGTGCGCTGCGCTTTTACGGAATCGGCGGCGCGCCGCTCACCCCCGACACCGAGCGCTTTCTGCGGGAGGCGAAGTTCCCCTACGCCATCGGTTACGGCCTCACCGAGACCGCCCCGCTCATCGCCGGCACAGATGCCGCCGACACGAAGTTCCGCTCCACCGGCCCGGCCATCGAGAACGTCGAGATCCGGATTGATCGCAATGCCGGCGACGGTGTGGAGGGTGAAGTGCTCGTGCGTGGCCCAAACGTCATGCAGGGTTATTACCGCAACGAAGAAGCAACGAAAGAGATCCTGACGGAGGACGGTTGGCTCAGGACCGGTGATCTCGCCTCGGAGGACCGTGACGGCTACATCTACATCCGGGGACGGCTGAAGAACATGATTCTCGGCCCGAGCGGCGAGAACATCTATCCCGGCGACCTCGAGAACGTGATAAACGAGCACGAGCTCGTGGTCGAATCCCTTGTCTTCGAGTGGCAGGGCCAGTTGCTTGCGCGGGTGCACGTCGACATCGAGGCCCTAAAGGAGCGCCTCGGCGAGCATGCCGCCCACATCGCTTCGGTGCAGGAGCGCGCCGACGAGATCCTCGAGAGCCTCAGAAAGGCCGTCAACGCCCGGGTCAGCCGTCACGCACGCCTCAGCCGCATGGTGCTCGAGTGGGAGCCCTTCGAGAAGACGCCGACGCGAAAGATAAAGCGGTTTCTCTATACTCACCTCGGTGAGCGGGAAGGGCGGCGGGCGTAGGGGGGCGGCGCTGCAGC
>JAAAOH010000332.1 GCA_009908925.1 Spirochaetota bacterium
CCTCCTCGATGGCACCAAAGACGTTATTGAAGCCGCCGGACTCCTCCGCGCGAAAGGTCGAGACCTCGATGATCTGGTCGCGGAAGAAGATGTGGACGAGTCGGAAACGCTTTCCAATGATACGGGAGTTGCGAAACAGCTTGCGGATGCGTCCCGGCGGAGCGTCGGTGGCGATGTCGAAGTCCTTCGGCGTTCGGCCGAGCACGAGATCGCGTACGGCACCGCCGACGATGTAGGCGTTGTGTCCGCCGGCTCGCAGACGGCGCAACACCTTCAGCGCCTCGACATCGACGTTATTCCGATCGATACCATGTTCGTCACGCGTGTAGATGTAGGCCTGCTGGACGGGTTTGCCGTCCTCGGATGTCGAATAGCGGATGCGCAAAGAACTACCTCTGGAGAAGCTGGGAGAACCGTGTGCGGTACGGCATGTCTCCGCTTCTACTTATAAGGAGAACCCAATCGGTACGTCAAGCGAGCGCAGCGCTACTTAGTGGTACTCGTGGCCCTCCACAATGCCGCGATAGCGAAACAGCGCATGCAGGATTTTGCGCACGCGTGTATTGAACAGTTTCGGGGCCATGTAGGAGGATGCGGTCTTCTTGTGGATTTCGCCGAGCGTCGGATAGGGGTAAATGGGAGACATCACCTCGCCGAGCTTCCAGCCCTTGCCCACCGCGAAGATCGACGGCAGCAGCAGGTCCCCTGCGTGAAGCCCGGCAATCTGAGTACCGACGACCCGGTCCTTGCGGTCGAGGATGATCTTCATCATACCGCCCGGCTCGCCCTCGGCCTGTGCCCGGTCATTCGCGGAGAGCTCCTGCCGGATTACGTGATGATCGATACCCGCCTCGGTGGCTGCCTTCTCGTTGTAGCCGATCGACGCGAGCTCGGGATCGGTGTAGGTGACCCACGGAACGTTGCGGTAGTTCATGCTTCCACCCACCCGCAGCGCAATGCGCCGGACCGCCACCGAGCCTTCGGCACCCGCGACGTGGGTAAAGAGATACTTCCCGTTCACATCGCCGACGGCGAGAATGTGGCGCTGGCTTGTCTGCAGCTTTGAGTTCGTCGTGATGAAGCCCCGCTCCACCGCCACACCGGCTTTCGCGAGATCGAGGCCGTCAGTGTTGCCGGTTCGCCCCGCGGCAACGAGCAGCTCCTCGGCGTCGAGGCTGAGCGCCTCGCCGTTCTCCTCGAGGTGGATGCGTTTCACGCCGTTGCTTCCCTCGACGCTGGTGATCTTCACGCCGAGCTTGAAAGTCACCCCGTCGGCCTCCATCCGCTGCTGCACGATTTCCGCCATATCGGCGTCCTCTCTCGGAAGCATCTGCGACGCGACGTCGAGCACCGTCACCTCGCTTCCGAGGCGGGCGTAGGCATGCGCCATCTCGGAGCCGATCGGTCCGGCGCCGATGACGACGAGGCGCCGCGGGAGCTCGGGAAGACTGAACACGTCGAGATTGGTGATGTAGCCCGTTTCCTCGAGGCCGGGAATAGGCAGGCCCCGGGGGGAGCTGCCGGTGGCGATCACTATGGAGCGCGCGGAGATGGTTCGCCCGTCCACCTCGACCTCATGGGGGCTCAGAAAGCGCGGCTGTCCTGCAAAGACCTCGGCGCCGAGGCTCTCGAATCGTTCGGCGGAATCGTGCTGCGCGATCTCTTCGATTACCCCCTGGACGCGGCGGTTCACGTCGGCCATTCGCACCGGCGGCGGATCGACCGGCGGAAGCCCGAACCGTTCGAACTCCTGCGCCTGGCGGTAGACGGAGGCAGTGCGCAGAAGCGTCTTGCTCGGCACGCAGCCGTGATAGAGACAGTCGCCGCCGAGCCGATTGCGCTCCACGACGGCCGTCTTGAGGCCGAGCTGCGCACATCCGACGGTTGTCACGAGCCCGCCTGCCCCGCCGCCGATAACGATAACATCATGCGTAAACCGCGCCATAATAACCCCTTTCGTTTCTTCGTGTTGTTCCCGAACAATATTCGTACGTCAATATATAGTTCAGCTTAGTTGTATTATCAAGTTTTTTCGGCCAAATATCAAAGCTTTGACCAGATGTACGGCCTCGTAGTACCGTTCAGTTTCACATGATGAGCCTGATGCACCCCGAGGGGAAACCCCGCTCGAGAGACAGTTCGACCGAAAACTCGCTTCCGCCTCGCACGCAGGAGGACCTCGGCCTCGATTTGCTTGCCCGAGAGCTCTCCGGCGACAGCCTGTCCGGACGCGAGGCCACGAGGGTGCTGGCCCAGCTTCCCACCGATCCCGACTCAATCGTCTACCGCCGACAGGTGCTCGCCGACATTGCGCAGTCGGCGGAGCTCGAGGCGGCCCTCACGGCTCTCCTGCCGAAGCTGCGCGAGCTCACCGCGTTTTCACGCTCGGTCCGCGATGCCGATGCGCCCCTGCTGCAGGCGGTGTGGCGCATCGGAGAGCTCGAGCTCTACGTGGAGTGCATTGATGATCTCTGCGCGGCCTTCGATGCCACCGAGCGCAACGGTGGAGACGCACCCGGCGATGGAGACACGCTGTCGGAGGGTTTTCAGGCCCTTGCGCACTACGCCCGGGAGGCCCGGGCTGCCGGGCACTTTGCCGCTCTCAAAGAAGAGCTCCCCCGACTGAAGGAGGGGCTCAAGCAGAAGCAGAGCGTGACCATCGGTGTCAACCTCGATGAGCGCTTCCGCCCGGTCGAGGCGGCGCTTCTTTCGGTGAATCCCGAGCGGTTCGAGCAGTCCGGCATTCTCGGTCGCTTTCTCGACTCCCTGGAGTCCTCGCCGAAATACCGGGTCAGCGCTCCCCTACACAGGATGCCGACACCGGCCAATCTCCCCGAGCGGAAGATCCCGCTCACGCCTCTCTTCCGTGATCTCGACGACGTGCTTCGCTCGCTCGGGAAATCCCTCCAACGCGGCCTCAAGGAGTTCCTGTCGGTGGAGACCGCACCCCTCGCCGGGCTCGAGCAGGAGCTCTCCTTTTACCTCGGCGCGCACCGGCTGAAGAGCCGCCTCGAGGCTGCGGGGCTGCCCACCTGTTTCCCGCACATCGCCGATGCCGCGGAGCATAGTCTCAGTGCCTCGGGCTTCTACAACCTCCAGCTCGCCCTGCGCTCGCTCGAGCGCACCGCGGAGGCCGGCTCCGCCCCCGGCACCGCGCGCGGCATCGTCATGAACGAGCTCGAGCTCGGAGGCGATGTCGGCATTCTCGTCATCACCGGGGCGAATCAGGGCGGGAAGACCACCTTCGTGCAGGGAGCCGGAATCATTCAGGTGATGGCGCAGGCGGGGCTCTTCGTGCCGGCCCGCAGTGCCACGGTCAGCCCGGTGGACACGGTCATCACTCACTTTCCCTCGGGGGAAGCAGGAAGCATCGAGACCGGCCGCCTCAGCCAGGAGCTCGGGGACCTCGCGGGCATGTTCGACGAGGCCACCGACAACAGCCTTCTGCTGCTCAACGAGTCACTCGCCAGCACGAACGCCGCGGAGGCCCTCGTGGTCGCCGAGGAAATGCTTGCCGCGCTCCGCCGGGTGGGCACACGCACCCTCTACGCAACCCACCTCCACGAGATCTCAGAGCGCCTCACCGAGCTCAACGAGCCGGCAGACGTCGGCCCGCAGGTCCGCGGGCTGACCGCCGAGACCGAGTGGGACGGGGAGACCGTGCGGCGTACCTACCGCATCGTGCCCGGCTCGCCGCAGGGCAGAAGCTTCGCCCGGGATCTCGCTCGCAAGCACGGCATAAGCTACACACAACTCATCGAGAAGTTCACCGAGCGCGGATTGCTGTGAGGTGCGCCGCGGGAATGGCGGTACCGCGGCCGCCTCACTCCTCCCAGACTGAAGTATATAGCAGCGTGTGGGTACAATCAGCAGAAGAGAATCGGGCGTAAGGAGATGTGAGCGGCGCTCCCGTGCAGACGAACTTCTGCAGGCGTGGGGCCGCCACATTTTCTCTTCGAGGAGGCTCATGCTATGCCCGTCCCCCTGCGCTGTCCCAACCCCCGCTGCCGCTACCACGCCCACCCCGGGCGCCGGTGGCGCATCGACTACGGCTTCTACCACACCCGTGCCCACGGGCGGGTGCGCCGCTACCGCTGCCGCGGCTGCCGGCGCACCTGCAGCACCCAGACCGAGTCCCTGCACTACTTCGCAAAGCGCCGCCTGCCGCTCGAGGCGGTGTGGGAGGCGCTGCTCTCAGGCGCCTCCCAGCGCGACATCGGCCGCCGCTACGGCTTCTCCCCCATGGCCGTGCAGCATGCGGTGCAGCGACTCGGGCGCCAGGCGATGGCCGCACAGCTCGAGCTCTCAGGTAGCTTTCGCCCCGTCTCCGGGGTGGTCTTCGATGGGCTTCGCTCCTTCGTGACCGCCCAGGACTACCCCTGTGATATCACCACGGTGGTGGAGCCGGGCGGGGAGACGATCCTCACCCTCGAGCACACCGTCTTTCGCCGCGGTGGGCGGATGAGCCCGGGGCAGCGTGCCAGGGTCGAGGAGAAACTCGCGGTGTGGCGTCCGAAAGCGGGTACGATGAGCGGGGATATCTCTCGGGTGGTGGGTGAGTTATGGGCCTACCTCAGACCGCCTGAAGCAGACGATGGTGTCTTTGCGGCCACCATCGACACCGATGAGCACCGCCTCTACGGCCCCGCGCTCTCGCGCGACCCCATCGCCGGCCACTTTCGCCGCGCGGGGCTGCTCCAACACATCCGCACCCCCGGATCCGCCCCGCGTACCCGGGCGAACCGGCTTTTCGCGGTGAACTACGTCGATCGGTTGCTTCGCCACCGCCTGCGCGAGCACACCCGCGAGACCATCGCAGGCGGCCGCCACGCCTCGCTTCAGATGCACCGTGCGTGGTGCTTCGCCTGGGACCATAACAGCCGACGAGCGTGGCGGGTGCGAAAGCCAAAGCGCGGGGTGCACGCCGCACAGGCGGCGGCGGACGAAGTCGCGGTTCGGCGCCTCACCGGGCCGTTCTTTCGCCGACGGATTCGGCCCGTGCATGCGCCGGTGGTGCCCGAGACGCTTCGGCGGGTGTGGATGTGTGAGCTGCCCACTCCGCCGGTTCGCTGGCGTCGCGGGCAGCGGGGTACGAGTGTGCGGGTACCTGCCTACGCGGTGGCCGATTTGGCCGAGGCGTGCCAACAGGCTGCTTGATACCTCACAGTGCGATCACGATCTCCACGCGCGTACCGGCCCCCGGCTCGCTCTCGATCCACATACGGCCGCCGAGTCGTCGGGTCACGTGAAACGCTTTGGTAAGCCCGAAGCCGCCGCCGCGGGTGGGGCGGTCCTGCACATTGGTCCCACGGTACCCGAAGTCGACGACATTCTGCAGCTCTTCGCCCGGGATGCCGCGGCCGCTGTCCTCGACAACGAAGCGCAGTCGCTCCGTGTTCTCGTCGAGGCCGGCCATGATGCGACCTCCGGGCGCGGTGTATTTGCGGGCGTTGGCGATGAGGTCGCGCATGACATCCTGCAGTACTGCCGGGATGCGAATGACATTTCCGCGGAAGCTCGACATCTCGAGATCGACGAAGTAATCGCGCTCCTCATGCGTGGCAAGGTTGAACACGATGCGATAACCGCCGTGGCTGTTTTGCTCTATGGCCGCGAAGACCTCGAGGAAGTTCCGTTTGAGTGCCTCGATGTCGTACTCCACCCACATGTCCGGATCAGCGGCGCGATCGACGAGCTCCTGTGCTCGAACTCGCAGCACGTGGAATATCTGGTCGAGACCGGCGAGCGACTGCTTGACGTCCTCGCGCTCGGCAGCGCCGGGCTGTGAGGAGAGCGCCTCTCCGATGAGGCCTATGAGCTCTCGGGCAAGGGTGTCTGCCGCAGTCAGGTGGTCGCCGGCGCGCTCTGAGTCGCGGAGATCATCCGCGACCCGAATCACGACGTCCTGTGCCTGCTCGAGAGCCGAATGCGGCCCGACGATGTCTGAGAGGTTCAGCAACTCCATCATCACGGTATTCATGACGTTGAGCACGCTGTGCATGGTTAGCAGCGACTGCTGCTCTTCGTTGAGCGAGAGATCGTCGGTCAGCTCAAGTCTCATGGTTCAGTTTTCCATTTCGCTGCCTGCCATCTTCCCTTGCAGGGGTATGACAATGCGGGCCGCGGCGTCTGCAGCCGGGATCTCCACGTTGCCGGCGAGGGCCTGGACGATGCGCCGAACGAGCACGAGCCCGAGGGCGTCCGGCGCTCCGTGAGAGCTTTCCTCGTCTGCTTCCCGCCCCTCGAGGCGCAGACGCACCACTGCGGTGCCCTGCTCCTCGTGTACACCGAGGGAAAGGGTGCCGTGTCGTTCACTGGGGGCGTTTGTGCAGGAGTACGCCAGGACGAGTTCATGGATGACGAGCGCCGTCTCGAGCACGAGTTCTCTCGGGACATCGAAGGACTCCGCCATCATTCGCAGCCGCAAATCGTGCTGCCCGCAGTCGTCGAGCGCCTCGCGAATCTCTCCCTCCCAGAAGGAGAGAAGCGCCGCAATGTCGATGGCCGGTTGACGCCTGCCTCGAACGAGAAACCGGTGTATCGCCACGAGGGCCCGGATACGCGCCCTGATCTGCTGGAGCAGATCGGAGAGCGGCTGCCGTGACCCGGTGAGGTCCCTGAGACCTACGAGCCCTCGGACGATTTCCATATAGCTAGTGGCCCCGGCGTCAATTTCGTGTGGACCCGGGCCGCGAGACCCGAGACGGGCACCGATGGCTATGGAGAGCGAAAGCAGGAGATTGACATCGGACCGTGTCCATACCTTTCGGCGTCGACAGTCATCGAAGCCCACAAAGCCCCAGAGCTCACCATCGGAGAAAATGGGTATGACGAGGAGAGAGAGAATGTCCTGCATGACGAGCAGCGGTTGCTCCTCGACGGGGAACTCCTCCACGAGCCCGAAGACCGGCTGATAGTCGCTGAGCAGGCGAATCCATCGCCCATAGCCCGCCTCCTGCAGCGGAACAGCCTGGAGCTCGGGATTGTCGAGCTCGGGCTCAATGCCCTCGCGGACCCACTCGTAGCGATGGCTTGCGACGTGGCTCCCGTCGGGCAGCGTAGTCACTTCGAAGACATAGGTGCGGTCCACATCCGAGGCGGAACCGACCCGCGCGAGCGCCTCATATATGTCTGCGGCGACATCCGTTGAGCTGAACAGACGGGCGTGAGATTCCAGTACGGGATCGAGGAGACTGCGCATACCCCACAACCATGCCACGATAACGCCAGAATGTCCACATTATCCAGCTGGTCAATTGCGTTTTTTGTCGAAAATGGGGTTCTCGTCCTGAAACACGCCGGGCAGGATCGCGCGTCGCGGGTTGTTCGGGTCCACAAGCGCGGGGAGGTTCGTGCCCCG
>JAAAOH010000185.1 GCA_009908925.1 Spirochaetota bacterium
GAAGTTCGTCTGCACGGGAGCGCCGCTCACATCTCCTTACGCCCGATTCTGTTCTGCTGATTGTACCCACACGCTGCTATATACCTCACTCCTTGCCGAAGCCGGCGGTCAGCCCGCTCACGATGTACTTCTGCGCGAAGATGAAGAAGATGATGCCCGGGAGCGTCGCCAGGAAGGCTCCCGCCGACAGACTGTTCCAGTAGGTAGTCTCATCCCCGACGAAGTAGTATAAGCCGACGGTAATCGGTTTCAACGCGTCGGTGTTTATGAACAGGAAGGGCGCAAGGAACTCGATCCAGCTCCACAGAAACGCGATGACCGCCACCGCGGCTATGCCGTTCGCGATCACCGGGATAACCACCCGCGTGAGCGCCCCGAGGCGTGTCGTGCCGTCGATCAGCGCCGCGTCGATGAGATCCTGGGGAAACTGCTCGAAGAAGGACTTCAGCATCCAGATCGACAGCGGATAGGTCAGGTACATCGTGTAGATGATGACCGACGCCCGGGTGTTTATGAGACCCACCTGCCGCAGAATCAGATAGAACGGCAGCAAGAGAGAGATGGGCGGGATGACGCGCACAATGAGGAAGCCGCTGAACACGGCCTTACTCCCCTTGTAGGGGAACCGCGTCAAGGCATAGGTCGTTGCGACCGCGGCAGATACCACGATGAAGGTCGTCACGAGGGCGATGATTGCGGAGTTCAGCAGGTACAGCGGTACGGGCGAACGGGTCAGTACGTCAATATACGGGTTGAGCGTGAAGCCCTTTGGGATGTAAGTCGGCGGCCATTTGATGGCTTCCGCCAGCGGCTTCAGCGACGTAATCAGTGTCCAGTAAATCGGACCGAGCAGCAGAATGAGAATTATCGTCATCCCCACGTAGGGGGTTACCTTGTGCTCGAGTGCATTGCTTGCCAGTCTTCGCGGGGTCATGCGACTACTCCTTGAAGAGGAAATACACGTAGACGGATGCGATGGCCATACAGGCCAACATCAGAAGCACACTCACCGCGCCGGCTTTCCCGAACTGGATGTAGTTGTAGAGGTAATCCAGGTTGAGCTGACCGAGGACGTACGTCGCGCGGGCAGGGCCGCCACGGGTCAGCGAGAAAATCGCGTCTATCGTGCGGAAGGAGAATATGCTGGTTATCAGCAGTCCCGTCAGGATGGGTCCTTTTGCAAGTGGCAGCGTAATGTGGCGCATCGTTGTGAATATGTCCGCCCCGTCAATAGAGGCCGACTCGTAGAGGTCGCGACTGATGCCCTCGAATCCGGCCAGGGTGAGGATGGTCATGAAGGGAACACGGGTCCATCCGTCCGCCACGATCACCGCCATCATTGCGGTCGTGGTCTCGCCGAGAAAGTTCACATTCTGCGCAACCGCTCCCGATATCACCAGGAGGTGGTTCAGCACTCCGTAGGAAGAGTTGAAGATCCATCCCCAGATGAAGCCCGAGACGATGAGGGGCACCGCCCAGGGAAACATGACGAGCGTCCGCATCGCGGTTCCGCCGCGCCCGATTCGGCTCAGACACCACGCTGCCGGAAAGGAAATGACAAAGGCAAGCAGGGTCGAGCCCGCAAAGAAGACGAGCGTATTCATGAATGCGAGCCGGAAGATCCGGTCGCCGAGCATTTCCGCATAGTTGGCAAGGCCGACAAACACTGTCGGTGTGATAACCTCGAAGCGAGTGAAGCTGACTCCGATCAGGATGATCAGCGGTACGCCGACCCAGAGCAGAAGGATCGCGAGGCCGGGGAGAGACATGAGCACCCCGAACTGAGCGTCGGACATGTGCCGTTTCTTCATCTTGAGATACCTCTTTGTCCGAAAACAGGATTGGTACGGTACATGGCTGTAACAGAAGGCATCAGGAACCCGCGCGAAGCGGGCTCCTGATGCTCAATTGATCGATGATTCGACGGCCGCTATTTAGCGATAGATGCCGTTGATCTGCTCCTGGGCTTCACTAAGTGCCTCGAGCGGATCCATATCACCCTGCACGGAGCGGGCGAAAAACTCGATAATCATATCGTTCGCCTGGATCGCGCCCGGAGGGAAGGTTTCCATAACGGTCGTGGACACCGACTGAGCACGGGGCTCGGGGAACAGAATCTCGTTCTGCACCTTGTCCCAGTCATAGACGCCGGGGTAGAAGGATTCGTTTCCTTCGATGACGACCTCGTTGGCCATGGCCTGGGCGCTCATGCGGAACTCGCTGAAGAGCATCATGGCCGCCTTGTGCCGCTCGTCGGCAAAGGTGTTGATCATGAATCCGTCGAAGTCGATGAACCCGGCGCGGTTCGCCTCGGGCTGGCTCGCATCCCACTTCGGGGGTGCAATAACGGCCCAGTCACCCGGGGCGTCTACCGAGTTACCCATCACGTCCTCATGGAGCGCGGGGGAGAGCTCGGGATCCGCCGAGCGGTTCACGTAGGTGGAGAAGCCGAGCATGATTGCCGCCTTACCACGCGCATAGACCTCCTGATAGTCGTTCCAGGTCCAGCCCAGCACGTCTTCCGGCGCAATGCCGTCGCGCACCAGGTTTACCCAGTATTCCCAGGAATTCCGGCCGGCGGCGTCGTCGTAAACGGGAGTGCCGTCGGATTCGATGACGCGGTCGCCCTGCGAGTAAATACCGGACTGCAGCATGTGCATCAGGTTATAGCTCTTCGCGGGGAAGACGATGCCGTGGAAGTCCTGGCCCATGTTCTCCTGGGCCCACTCACCTGCCTGCTCGGCGGCTTCACGCACACCCTGCCAGGTGGTCAGACTCTCGGGATCCACGCCTGCCGCCTCCAGCCATGAGGGTCGGTAGAACAGCAGGTAGCTTCTCATCGTATCGACGGTGGCATAGACATTGCCCTCGTCGTCTGAGAGTGCGGGTACCATGGCGTCGGGATAGGCAGCCTTGACCTCATCGGTCCAGTAGGGAAGCTGCTCGGCCCAGCCGGCGCCGATGACCTGCTCGAACTGATAGGGACCACTGTCCAGGGACATGCCGTGAACTGAGGGGTCCTTGGAAACGAGCACGTTCAGCGTCTTCTGGAAGAGAATCTCGGAGGAGACCTCGGCCCATGTAACGGTGATACCGGTCTTCTCTTCGAAGATGTTGATGTTCTCCTGGGTGGCAGGGTCATGACGCATGGCGCCCGAGTTGAAGTAGAAGAGTTCCTCTACACCCTCTGTGGCCTCTTCCCAGCCCTCGGGTGGAATCCATTCTTCACCGGTGATGCGGTCGACGGCCATCTGGGGAGCGTTCCAGTCGATGGGACTCTCTGCAGCTGCGCCGGCTTCCTGTCCGCCCTCTGCCCATGCTGCCATCGACAACACGACGAGGAAGACAAGTGCGACAAGCAAAGCTTTGGTTCGCATAAAAAACCTCCTTACGGTTTTCCGGGGTACCACGTACCCCCGCATATCCCGACACCCCATGTGCCGGGATCATAGCAACAAGTCCGCCGCGGGCATAGCGACCCTCCCCACGCAGAATGCCGCGTGAGCTCACGTCGAGAAGCCCGAAACGTCACATGTTCAATTTTCATTATGCGGCGGGTTGTTTCTTTTAGCAACCCGTTAATTTCGAGGGGCGATCGGAGCTGCATCCGCCCCGAGCCCCCGCAAACGGCACGCGGCGAGCCCCCGCACCGTGCCTTGTGATCCTTGCCCTCGCGTCTTATTCCGTTCACAATACGGCCAATGCACATCTCCCGCGTCTCGACAATCCTCACCTGCCCTGACCGGAATTATCTCATCGTCAGGGTGGAAGCCGACACCGGCGTCGTCGGCTATGGTGACGCAACGCTCAACGGCCGCGAGCGGCCGGTGCAGGTGCTTGTAGAGGAACACCTTGCGGGATGGCTCGAAGGTCACGAGGCGGAGCGGATCGAGGACATCTGGCAGATGCTCTTCCGCCATACCTACTTTCGCGGCGGCCCCGTCATGCTCTCTGCACTCGCCGGTATCGATATGGCGCTCTGGGACATCAAGGGCAAGGCACACGATGCGCCCGTCTACGATCTGCTCGGCGGGCGCTGCCGGGACCGGGTACTCGCCTATCTCCACGTCCACGGGCGAAACGATGAGGAGCTCATTGCTCGCTCGCGGGCCCGGATGGATTACGGCTGTCGCGTCCTGCGCTACAGCTTCGAGACGCCGGATCCGCGCAACCCTGACACCGTGTACCGTCAGCCGCATCAGGATATTGCTACGAAGGAGCGGGTCGAGGTGACGGGGGACCTGCGACACGCGCCGGCCGTCTGGGACTCCGAAGTCTATATGCGGGACCTCATCCGGGTCACGCACCTGCTGCGCGATGAGCTCGGTGAGGACGTGGGGCTCATCCACGACGCGCACGAGCGGCTCTCGGTGGCAGAGGCCCGGCAGGTTGCGCGGGAGCTCGAGCCCTATCACCTCTTCTTTCTCGAGGATCCCCTCGAGCCCCTCGGCGTCGGCGCCCTGCGGGAGGTGCGGGCCGCATCCGCGACGCCCCTGGCAATGGGAGAGCTCTACAACACCGTCGCAGACACTCTGCCCGTCCTGCAGGAACGCTGGATCGACTACCTGCGACTCGACGTCACCCACTTCGGCGGCATCTCACCGGCACGCCGGGCGGCAACGCTTGCCGATGCCTACGGGGTGCGGACCGCCTTTCACGGGCCGAGCGACATATCTCCGCTTGCCCACGCGGCGAATCTTCACCTCGACCTGGCGGTACCGAACTTCGGAATACAGGAGTTCGTCGAGCACGACGCACGCGTGTTCTCGGTTTTCGACTGGAAGATCGACATGAGCGACGGCTACATCAACGTGCCGGCGCGGCCCGGCCTCGGCGTCGATGTAGACGAAGACGCCGCCGCGCGGCACCCCTACACCCCGGGATATCTCCCGGCACTTCGGGATGCGATGGGCGCGGTGCACGACTGGTAATACACTACGAAGGAGGACACAGCATGAAAGCACTCGAGCTTGTTGAGTATAACCACTTCGAATACAAGGACGTACCGGAACCAGACCTCGCCGAGGACGAAGTCCTCGTCAAGGTGCGCGCGGTGGGTATCTGCGGAAGCGACGTCCACGGGCAGGACGGGAGCACCGGCAGGCGCATACCTCCGGTCATCATGGGCCACGAGGCCGCGGGCGACGTGACAGCCGTAGGCCCCCGCGTCAGACATGTTTCAGTTGGCGATGCGGTGACGTTCGACTCCACCCTCTACTGCGGCGAGTGCTTCTACTGCCGCCGCGGTGAGATCAACTTCTGTGAGAACCGCAGGGTCCTCGGTGTGAGCGCCGACGAATACAGACAGGACGGCGCCCTCGCGGAGTACGTCGCAGTTCCCGAGCGCGGTATCTACAATCTGCCGGAGGGCGTGAGCTACGAGCACGCAGCCATGGTGGAGCCTGTCTCCATCGCGATGCATGCGACGGAGATCACCCCGCATGAGACCGGCGACGCCGCGGTGGTCGTCGGCGCGGGGATGATAGGCCTTCTCGTGGTGCAGGTGCTCCGCGCGACCGGTTACGGCCCGGTGATCGCCGCGGACATCGACGACCGGAAGCTCGAGAAGGCTGCCGCGCTCGGCGCCGATCGGGTGGTGAACACAAAGACCGACGATTTGTGGCCCGTTGTCGCGGAGCTGACCGAGGGCCGCGGAGTCCGAAGTGCCTTCGACGCGGTGGGGCTGCAGGCCTCCTTCGACAGTGCCGTATCGTGTGCCCGGCGCGGCGGTACGGTGACCGTTATCGGGAACTTCGCCCCGAAGGTGGAGGCGCCGCTTCAGTACCTCGTCACCCGGCAGATTCGAGTCCAGGGATCCAACGCCTCATCGGGAGAGTACCCGGCCTGCCTCGAGATGATCCGCCGCGGCGCGGTAGACCTCGCTCCCCTCATGAGCGCGGTAGCACCCCTCTCCGAGGGTGCCGAGTACTTCCGTCGCCTCTACACGGGCGACGAGGGCCTGATGAAGGTTATTCTCAAGCCGGGTACGTGAGCATGCCCCGTACCGCCGCGCCGGCCGACATACCGGCCGACGGCCGCGTGTAGAGAACGATAGGAGCGAAACATGAGCACGGAACTATTCGATCTGAGCGGAAAAGTTGCCATCGTCACCGGGGCGAGTCGCGGGCTCGGCCAGTACTTCTCGCGAGCGCTCGCCGGCGCGGGTGCCGATCTCGTCATCACGAGCCGGAACGCCGACAAGCTCTCGGACTTCCGGGCGGAAATCGAAGGCATGGGCCGTCGCGCCCTCCCCCTCGAGCTCGACGTTCGCGAGGAGGGAAGCATCACCGCCATGGTCGAGGCCGCCCACGATCACTACGGGAAGATCGACATCCTCATTAACAATGCGGGCCTCAATATCAGAAAGCCGGCGGTGGAGGTCACCTGGGATGATTGGAACACGGTCCTCGACACAAACCTCCGCGGCTCCTTTTTCGTAGCGCAGGCTGTGGCGAAGAAGATGATCCCGCGCGGGTACGGCCGGATCGTGAACATCGGCTCGGTGACGAGCGTGTTCGGCTATGCGGGCATCACGCCCTACTGCGCAAGCCGCGGCGGGGTGAAACAGATGACGATGAGCCTCGCAGACGACTGGGGCGATTACGGCATTACCGTGAACTGCCTCGCGCCGGGCTGGTTCAAAACCGAGCAGAACAAGGCTCTGTATGAGAACGAGGCCTGGGTCGAGTACCTCGAGGACCGCATTCCGCTAAACAGACCCGGCAAACCCCACGACCTCGACGGCGCGGTCATCTTCCTCGCCTCCGACGCAAGCGAGTACGTCACCGGGCAGACCCTGCTGGTCGACGGCGGCATCTCCACCGGCGCGACCAAGGCGACCGTCGACGAGAACAAGTGAGCGCGGCGATAGAGCTTCCCGACTACGCCCTCTCGCACCTCGAGCGCTACCGACCCCTTCTGGGGCCGGAGTGGGAGGCCTTTCTCGAGGCCCTGCGCCGTCCCCTGCCCGTCTCCGCATGGCGGAACGCATCGCGCCTCGGCCGGTCGGACTTCGAAGCCTGGTTTCGCGATGTCGAGCCGCAGGTGGATCTCGAACGGCTACCCTGGTTCGAGCGCGGATATCGGCTGTGGGCCGCCGCCGATGAGGCGCAGCCCGACCCGCGCCCCGGTACCGAGCGCCGTCCCGACCCGCGACGGGCCGCCGGACGACAACCCGACCCGCGACCGGGAAACCGGCTTGCCCGCGCGCTCGGACTGCTGCACCTGCAGGAGGAGGTTTCGATGGTCCCGGCCGTCCTCCTCGATCCGCGGCCGGGTGAGCGCGTGCTCGACCTCTGCGGCGCGCCGGGAAACA
>JAAAOH010000023.1 GCA_009908925.1 Spirochaetota bacterium
AGCGGGCGGAACAGTCGTTCACTACAGCTGGCCCGAGGATCAGCGCCACGTCTTTTTCCGGTTCGTGGCCGTTGTGGAAGGCAACGGGACGCCGCCCGGAGGCGTCGGCGCCGCGGGGAACGCGGCCAGCGCTTCGGGGAACGCGGCCGGCGCCCCGGGAGACGCGGCCGACGCCCCGGGAGACGCGGCCGCCACGGCCGTTGCACGCTCCGAGTGCGACTTCATCGACGCGTTTCTCGAAAGATTCTCCTTCTTTCTCGATACGACTGATATCTCGGGGGCGGCTCCCTTCCCGGCGGTGCTCCCGCGCTAATTCCGTCTGCCGATTCTACCGATACTCGTAAGTGCGATGAGACGGGTCTACGTCGCCTTCTTAGCGAGCCTCCTTCTTGTTCTCAGTACTCACCCGCTTCAATCGCAGGACCTGTCGGTGGGTACCGAGGATCTTCGCATCGAGCAGAGTCTCGATGGCGGATACATCCTGTCCATACGCAACAAGCCCGACATCGCCTCGGTGCTCATCACAGAGTCCACAGAGGACCCGGACCGTGAGGTCGCAAGCTACGCCTACCGCAATCCCGAGTACCATCCCATGAACGGTGACGAGCAACGGATGCTCGACGGCGAGTTCCTCGACGATGGCCGTCACTACCTCATCGACTCGACTCCCGAGGAGGACGAGGTGTTCGGATCGGCCTTCAAAGTGTTCGTCCCCTACATCGTCACATACGGCTACCCCTGGAGTAGAAGCGGCGAGTTGCAGGTGCTCGACGGTGCCTACCTGAACGTGCGCACCTTCACCGAGGAGTATGCCTCCTACGCGGGCGCGTTTCGCGACAATCCCTTCGTGCTCTCGGTGCAACAGGCGCCCGAGGAAGGCCCGCCCGAGGGCAATTACATGTCCGACACCGTGGATAACTACGAGGAGATTGCCCGGGAGAGCGACGGGACGGCAAGTTACTCGGAAGGCGAGGAGGACATTCCGGCGCGGATCGCCGAGATCGTGCGGGAGACCGAGGGTGAGAGCCTCGATCTCGTGCTCGCGCTCGACACCACCGAGAGCATGCGAAACGATCTTCCGTTCCTCAGGCGTGATCTCGTTCCGTTGCTGAGTGACGAGGTGGGTCGGTTCGATAGTGTTCGTATCGGGATGGTCTACTACCGCGACTACATGGAGGAGTACCTCACGCAGAACGTGGGCTTCCAGCCCGACCTCGCGGCCGTTCAGACGGCCGTAGACCGCATCAGGGTTGCGGGGGGCAGGGACATCCCCGAAGCGGTGCATGAGGCGCTCTACGTGGCGCTGGAGAAGTTTCCGTGGGCATCACAGGCCCGCATGGTCATCCTCGTGGGAGACGCCCCGCCGCATCCGCGGCCCCGCGGGGGTGTGACGCGCGAAATGGTCTACGACCTCGCGCGCGAGCGTGATGTGAGGGTACACACGATCATTCTGCCGCATTGAAGCGACGCCGGGGGCTGGAGGCCGGCGTTCGGGGTTGCGCAGCCCGCCCGGGCGGGCCCCGGCCGCCGCGCGCCGGTTCGTCGGCGCCGAATCATCAGCCTTCTTCAGCCGGGCCGAGCTCGGCCCGCTGCTCCTCTTCTATCTTCTCGAGCAGTTTTTCAGACAGGATTCGCGGCCACGCGGGAAGCTGGTTCGCCTCTTCGTCCTCGTAGCGCGCGAGGAGTTCCTCGAACATGCGCTCGGCGGTGTCGTAGTCTTCCATCTTGTAGTGGAGGAAGGCGATCTCGTACTGTGCGGCGACGCGGTTCTCGACGTCGTCGGGGTGCCGCTCGAGATAGGTCCGGTAATAGACGAGTGCCGTTTCGTAGTAGCGCTGATCGACCGCTTCCTGCGCACGCTGGAAGTACTCCTGCGTCGTGAGGTCCTCAGGAATCTCCGATTGTTCGGGCACCGTTTCACATGCGGCGAACAGCAACACCGATACCGCAATGAACAGAGTGAGTCTAACTGTATGCATGTTTGTTACTCGTATGCGTAAATTTCGTCTTTGACGGGCAGGCTTTTCTTGAGCTCTCTGAGGAATTCTTTGAGGGTTCCCATCGGCTCGTAGTCCTCGCAGTACTCGGGACTGCGCCGGATGACCGTCGAGTACTTGTAGAGCTTCTCTTCTCCCTGCTTCTTCTTCCACTGTCCGGCATCGCACCGAACCCGCAGTCGATACTCATCGCCTGTGGGTAGCTTCTCCATCGAGAGTTTACAGTGATAGCAGTTGGCACAGTAGATCTTACCGTTCCGCCCGGTCCCGTCAAGAGATACGCCATACTCGCTTCCATTGCCAGAAGCCACGTTTTACCCCCCACGCTGCACGAAAAATGGTAGCACGGCCCGTGAGGGCGGTCAAGCAAGAGATGCGTCGAGTTACGGGGCCGGTAACCGCGGCGAACGTCACGATTCAGGCCCACTTGACGTATCCCGGAACGAGATTATGCGTCAGTTCGGGGTGTTTCGGCAGGATTCGCACCGAATAGCCCTGGCGGCCGGCGGTGTCACATGGAACACTCGCCACGTAGTGGAGGGTGCCCGCCTGTGCGTCCTGGCCGTCGCGCGGTTTCATCTCGGTCGTCTGCGGATGCTCGATCCCGCCCTGGGAGTTGATTCGGCCGAAATAGGCCTCGACGCGGAGCTGCTCCGGCGAGAGCGGCCCGAGGTTGATGTCTGCGCTTATTTCGAGGTTTTCACCCACGTGCAGCTCCGGATGACCGGGATCGGTAAGCTCCACCACCGATACCTGATTCCAGGCTGCGTTCAGTTTCTCGAGGTATGCGGCCACTTCCTTCGGGCGTTTGTCCTTTTCGGCGATCACTTTCTTGTAGTTCTCGAGCGCCTTCGAATAGAACTGCTCGTGGTACTCCATGAGCATCCGGTGGCTCGCGAACTGCTTGCCGATGCTACGCATCGAACGCTTCATCATGCTGATCCAGGTCCGCGGCAGGCCGTCCTGCCCCCGGTCGAAGAACGTGGGGATGATTTCCCGCTCGAGAAGATCGTAGAGCGCCTTGCTCTCGATCTCATCCTGGAGCTGGGTGTCTTCGTACTCCTCTCCGTTGCCGATGGCCCAGCCGATGGTCGGGTCGTACGCTTCGGCCCACCAGCCGTCCAGCGTTGAGCAGTTGAGCACGCCGTTCACAGCGGCCTTCATGCCGCTGGTGCCACTCGCCTCGAGTGGCCGGCGGGGGGTGTTGAGCCACAGGTCACTTCCGGAGACGAGGTACTTGGCCGTGGTCAGATCATAGTTCTCGAGGAAGACGATCTTACTTCGAAGCTCCGGCTGGGTGGCGAACTTCACGATATCGCGGATGAGGTTTTTCCCGGGAACGTCATGAGGGTGCGCCTTGCCGGAGAAGATCAGCTGAATCGGGCGCTCGGGATCGGTGAGAAGGCGCCTGAGTCGCTCGGGGTCGCGAAAGAGCAGCGTCGCGCGCTTGTAGGTCGCGAAGCGGCGCGCAAAGCTGATTGTCAGGGCTGTCGGGCTCAAGACCTCGTTTGCGTGGGCAATCTGGTTCCCGGTGATTCCGCGGCCCTTCAGTTGCTGGCGCAGTCGGTCCCGCACGAAGGCAACGAGACGACTCTTGCGACGCTCGTGCACACGCCACAACTCCTCGTCGGAGATGCGGTCCATGCGGTCCCAGATATCGAGATGGGTCGGCTCATCGGAGAAGCGGGGGCCGAAATAGCGATCGAGAAGGTCCACCATGTCGTGGGACTCGAACGTGCGGGCGTGCACACCGTTGGTGATGCTGCCGATGGGGATCTCCTCCTCGGGCAGACCCGGCCAGATCGCCTTCCACATGTCACGGGAGATGTCGCCGTGGAGCTTGCTGACACCGTTGTTGTAGGCGGAGAGCTTGATGGCGAGGACCGTCATGCAGAAATGCTCCTCGGTGTCCTCGGGGTTCTCCCGGCCGAGGGCCATGAAGTCATGCCAATCCAGGCCCGTACCGTCGGTGAGGCTGTGGAAGTACTTCTCCATCATCTGCACGTCGAAACGCTCGTTGCCCGCGGGCACCGGGGTGTGCGTGGTGAAGATGCTTGTGGGCCAGACCGCCTGTATTGCTTCCTTCGTCGAGAGCTTGTCGTTCTGCACGAACTCCCTGATGCGCTCGAGTCCGAGGAAGGCGGAGTGCCCCTCGTTCATGTGGGCGACGGCCGGGTTATAACCGCAGGCGCGCAGGGCCCGGATACCGCCGATGCCGAGCAGGATCTCCTGCCGGATGCGGTTCTCGCGGTTGCCGCCGTAGAGAGAGCCGGTTATCTCTTTGTGCGCATCGTCGTTCTCGTCGATATTCGTGTCGAGGAGATAGAGCGAAACACGGCCGATCTTGACCTCCCACACCCGCGCGGTCACCACCGCATCCGCCATCTTGACGGTGATCTTCACGTCGTCACCGTCCTTCGTCTGGCAGCGGCGAACCGGCATGTTGTACCAGTCGTTCTCAGGATAGGATTCCTGCTGATAGCCGTCGGCGTTGAGGTACTGCTGGAAGTAGCCCTGGCGATAGAGAAGGCCCACCGCAACAAGGGGAAGCCCCAGATCGGAGGCCGTCTTGAGGTGATCCCCGGATAGGATGCCGAGGCCACCGGAGTAGATGGGAAGGCTCACGTCGAGGCCGTATTCCATGGAGAAGTACGCCACGACGTCTTCGGCCGGTCCCGAGTACCACGTCTCGCTGGAGAGGTACTTGCGAAACTTGTCGTAGACGCTCTGAAGCGCCGAGAGATAGGAATCGTCCTCAGCGAGCTCCTCGAGGCGCTCCTGGGGAACCATGCCGAGCGTCCGCACGGGATTCTGCCGTGAGGCAAGCCAGGCGTCATAGTCGAGTCGAATGAACAGTGATACGGCGTCGAAGTTCCAACTGAGCCACAGATTCCGGGCAAGCTCCGAGAGCGGGGCAAGCGGCTCGGGCAGGTTGGGGTTTACCGTATACGGGACGATATTCATGCAGAAAACCTCTTTGTTTCAGCGTGTGCGGGATACAGGGATCCAATGCTCACGATAAATAGTCGGCTATCTCATGTCAACGCTCGGGTAATACACACGCACGGGCGAATCTGATAGTCTGCGCCACATGCAGCGCAGCGCGCTGGAGAAACTTCCACGCACAACCGACATATTCGACCCACCGTCCGCGGCCCCGTCCGCCGTGACCCCGGCCGCTGCGACCGCCGCCGTCGATCCGGTGCCGGCCGGCTACTACCCGCCGCTTCCGATCGCGGTAGACCGCGAGGATCTGCCGGAGGCACTGCGCACCCTTCTGTGGGGATGGGGTGTGGTGGCGCGGCTCGGCCGCGGGGCGGGCAGCGACCGGGCGGCGGGCCTGGCGGGGACGGAGGTGGCCGCGGCGGAGGTTCGTACGCGCCGTTTCGAGGGTGATGCGCGAGCCGCGGTGCATCTCCTCCTCGCGCTCGAGGGACGGGCCGGAGCATACAGCCTCGAGGAACAGCGCCGGCTTGTCGAGCTTCTCGAGGCAGCAGGCGTCGTGCCGGATGAGGAGACGAATCGCCTCGTAACCGGTGGGAAACCCTTTGTTTCGGCCGTCAGGCGGTATGCGGGGCTCCCCCCGGTGCTGCAGGAGATGGTCGGCGCTCACCGCCTCGACCTCAAGACCGCGGAGCGCCTTCGGGCGTTTCCCTCTGCCGCCGCGGCGGGCGGCGAGCACACCGCGGGACTTTCCTTCAGCAACCGGCGACGCTTTTTCACGATGCTCTGGGAGATCGCACAGCGCGATGCGCTCGGCGATACGGAGCTCGCGGCGATGGTTTCGGAGGTCGCCGGCGTCGCCGCCGGTTCAGCCGGTCGCCGTCCGCCCGAAGCCGGCGCGGCGTCTGCAGACCCCGCGCGCGACCCGCTCTCCGCCCTTCGAAAACGTCGCTACCCGACGCTCTCCGGCCTCGAGGAGCGCTTTGGAAAGATCGCAGCCCGTGCGCTCTCCGGCTCCGGAGTGCGCCTGAGTCCCCCGCCGAACTTCGAGGGGAGTCGGTTCACCGTTGAGTTCACCTTTGATTCGCGCCGCGAGCTCGAGAAACGGGTCGAGGCGCTTTCCGCACTCGAGGACGAGGTCGATGAGCTCTCCAGGCTTCTATGACGATGTGATCAGGCGGGTCTACGTTACCGAAAGCGCCCGCGGTGATGCGGCCGCCGAGCGCGCACTTTCGCGCCTCTCGGACCGGCCGATCACGACGGTACTCGACAAGGACGAGATTCCGGCCGAGCATCTGAGGCAGGACACCCTCTTCATCACCGCCTCCCACGGCCCGCTCGTGGGCCGCTGTCCCGGCACGCAGGGCCACCTGTGCTGCAACTACCTCACCGCCAATGTCTACCTCGGGTGCACCCTCGGATGCAGCTACTGCATCATGCAGAGTTACCTCAACTTCAGCCCGCTTACCGTCCAGGTCGGACGCCGGGAGGCCATCGACACCCTCGTGAGTATCGCCCGCAACAACGCAGGCCGCGCGGTCAGGGTCGGCACCGGCGAGGTTGGCGACTCGCTGCTGCTTGACCCCCTCTTCGAGCTCTCGGCGGAGTACATCGAGGCGCTTGCCGGATTCGACAACGTGTACTTCGAGATGAAGACAAAGACGGACTTCGTCGACCATTTCCTCGATCTGCCGCGCCACGGAAACGCGGTGGTCGGGTTTTCACTCAACCCGCCGAAGCTCGCGGATGTCGAGGAGCCCTTCGCGGCCTCCATCGAGCGGCGACTTGCAGCCGCACAGCGCGTCATCGATGCCGGTTATCTCGTCGCCTTTCACTTCGATCCCATCATCCATGTCGATGGCTACGAGGAGCTCTACGGAGAGCTGATCGACCGGCTCGCGGCGTTTCCCTCCGCCCGCATCGCATGGATCAGCATGGGGACGGTGCGCTTCACGACCTCACTGCGCGAGCACATGGAACCGCGGCCCTACCTCTTCGACGAGTTCGTTCCCGGGCGTGACGGTAAGCTTCGCTACCTTCAGGTCGTGAGAAGCGGAATATATCGCACCGTCCGTGAGCGCATCGAGCAGGTCCTCGACGTGCCGGTCTACCTCTGCATGGAGAGCGCGGAGGTCTGGAAGCGGGTCTTTGGCGCGCTCCCCACCGAAATTCCCAAACTCGAGCCCATCTTCACGCCGATAAAAGGAGTACCGGCCCGAGGCCGAATCGGGATCGCGGGGACGGAGGAAGCATGACCCGCCGCGACATACTACGCTCACACCGCTTGTTGTCACTCGCCGCGCTGTTCGCGCTCGCGACCGGGTGGGT
>JAAAOH010000267.1 GCA_009908925.1 Spirochaetota bacterium
GTTTCGGAACACGTAGGCGTCGACCTCCTCGGTCTCGAAGTAGGACTCGGTCAGCGGCACCTTTCCGCCGCCGCCCGGCAGATCGACGGCATAGGTCGGCATCGCGAGCCCCGAGAGGCGGCGTCTGAGCTCAGTGACGATCTCCACACCGCGCCCCAGGGCAACACGGAAGTGGGACGTGCCGCGCGCGAGATCACCCTGAAACAGGTAGTAGGGCTTCACGCGACGGGCGATGAGCATACGGAACAGGCGCTCGAGCACCGCCACGTCATCGTTTATGCCGGCAAGAAGCACGGCCTGATTGACCAGCGGGACACCGCGCCCTGCAAGTCGTTCGAGGGCGGCAGTGGCCTCCGGGGTGAGCTCCGCCGGATGGTTGAACTGTGAGACCAGCCACAGGGGCTGGGCCGAGCCCAGGAGATCCGCGAGTTCCTCCTCCACGCGCGCCGGCGCCACCGCGGCCGCCCGCGTCGCAAGACGGAGTATCAGATCCGGACGGGCCGCCCGGAGGCGACCGAAAAGCTCACCGAGGCGGCGCGTGGGCATCGTCAGCGCGTCACCACCGGAGATGATGACCTCTTGAACTTCGGGATGGGCGTCGATGTAGGATGCCGCCTCTTCGAGTTCCTCCGCGGTGATGTGGCGATCCTCACTACCGGTGAAGTGACGCCGAAGGCAGTGGCGGCAGTGGACGAAGCAGCGATCGGTTGCGAGAAGCAGCACGCGGTCGCGGTAGCGATGGACGAGCCGCGAGGCCACCGCGTAGCGATTCTCCCCGAGCGGATCCGCGAGCTCCCACTGCAACACCGAGCGCTCCGCTTCACTCGGCTCGAACTGGCGGCGAATAGCCTCGCCGCCGGGTCCGTCGGCGAGGCGGCGATAGTACTCGGTGACACGCTCGGGAAAACTCATACAGGCGGTTCTAGCATATAGGGTCGCTCTCGACAACACCGGCGCGACACGCCACTCCCCGGGCGGCCCGGCTCTCCGGCGCCCCGGCGCCGCGGATAGCGGCCGCTTGACACCCGGGCTGTGAAGGAAAAGAATTGCTCCGTGATTCGAGATCGTATCCGCACACTGCTCGAGGCGATGGAGGCGGGCGTCTACGAGCGCGAGGAAGCGGCGCGCCTTGCCTTTCTTGCCACGGCCGCCGGCGAGAGTGTCTTCTTCCTCGGCCCGCCGGGCGTCGCCAAGAGCCTCATTGCCCGACGGCTCAAGTTCGCATTCCGCGATGCCACCTCCTTCGAGTACCTCATGGGTCGCTTCAGCACACCCGACGAGATCTTCGGCCCGATATCCATACAGCGGCTGAAGGAGGAGGACCGCTACGAGCGCATCACCGAGCGCTACCTCCCCGACGCCGACATCGTCTTCCTCGACGAGATCTGGAAGGCCGGCCCGCCCATTCAGAATGCGCTCCTGACCGCCCTTAACGAGAAGCGCTTTCGAAACGGCGCGCAGGAGATGCGCATCCCGATGAAGGGTCTCATATCGGCCTCGAACCACATCCCCGAAACCGACGCGGGTCAGCGTGCATTCTGGGACCGCTTCCTGGTCCGTGTGCCACTCGGCCCGATCGAGCACGACGAGAACTTCCACCTGCTTCTCACCGACTCCGGCGATGAGTACGCGGACACCGTCCCGCTCGAGCTCAAGATTGACGTCGAAGAGTACGCTCGCTGGCAGGCAGGCATCGACGAGGTCACCATGCCGCGGGCGGTCCTCGAGTTTCTCTCTCGTCTGCGCCGCAAGCTTGCCGCGCCGGGCGAGCGGGACGGGCACGAGGCGATCAACATCTCCGATCGTCGCTGGAAGAAGGTTGCGCGACTGTTGCGCACTTCGGCCTACCTCAACGCCAGGTCCGCGGTGGACGTGCTCGATCTCGGCCTCCTCAGGCACTGCCTGTGGGACCGTCCCGAGGAAATCGCCACGGTGAATGAGCTCATATCGGATGAGCTTGCCCGCTTCGAGTTCGGCGAGAGCGTCGATCCGCGGGTCGTTGCGCGGGAGCTCGGCTCGCTCAAACGTCGGATCCGGGAAGCCACCCTCGACACGGTCGAGGAGGAAACCTATGAGCCCGTGCTCTACCGGGGTGAGTACGTGCGACTGCAGGGCTTCGAGGATGCCGAAGTGGCGCTGATGTGGCGGGGTGATTTCGAGGCCCTTCCGGTCGAGGGTGGCACCGGCTGCGAGCTGTTTCTCTTCAACGAGGACATGAGCTTCTCCGAGACCAGAAGTTATAGTGATGTGAAACGCTGCGACGAGCCGGCCGTACGCATCGACGGAGCACACTACCCTGTAGAGCACCGAAAGACCTGGTCCACGACGGCCCACGAGCGCGAGCCCGCTCCCGGAGAACGCGAGGCCTGGCTCGCGGAGGCCGAGGCGCTCGCGAAGCGATGCGCCGAAGCGGTGGAGCTCTCGGTTTCCATGCACCGCGAAGGTCGCGCGGAGGACCATCTCTTCGTTGACAGCGACTTCGCGCAGACCGCATACGCGGGGCTCGGCACTGCCGCCGATGAGTTCGAGCAACTGAGACTCACCGCCGAGCGCCTCGCCGACCAGTTGCGACGCGAGAGCTGATGCACATCTGTCGGTTCCACCACCACGATCACGGGCTCGCACCTGCACTGCGGGAGAACCTCGAGGCGGCGCTCTACGAGTATTTTGTCTCAGGGGAGGGCGAGGTCGGGTCTCCGGAGGTGCCCGCGCGGCTTGCCGAGCTCATCTCCGACATCGCACGCGGCTGCGAGTACCGCTCCTTCACCGCAGGTGTGCCCGAGCTCGCCGAGAAGGTCGCCCACGAGGCCGTAGCCTGGTGCGACCAGAAGTGGGCCGAGGTGGCGGAGGAGGATCCCTTCGCGGCGGAGGAGGCCGAGCTCGCCTCGTTTCGGGCCGGCGCCGCCGCGGCCGACGCCGCGGGTGCCGACACCGCGACGGCCGCTGCCCTCCGCGAGCAGGTCCGAGCCCTCTGGGCCCGCTACCCCGCTGCGGCCCCGACCTGGAAGACCTACGTCCGCGCCGCGGCCGACGCCGACGCGGGCGAAACCGCTATCGCGGCCGGCGACGGTGAGGCCGGCGGCCGGGAAGCTGGCGGCACGGCCGGCGAGGGGAACAAGGAAGACGTGCGGAGTCTCAGATGCACGGCCCTGACCCACCGCGTTGCGGCAACCTGGAACCGGCGCCTCTCCGAGCGCCGCAGGCACTACGAGCGGGCGTTTCTCAAGCGCGCGCTTCCCCCGTTCATCGACAAGCTCAACCGAGACGTACCGCTCATGGCGCGGGCGGCCGAGCGCGTGCGAGACTTTTTTGGCGACAGTGATCGGGCATGGGACCTTCTCGCCGGGGAGTGGCAGCAGGTCGACTGGCAGGGCCTCGAGGAAGCAGCCGGCGCGCTCGGCGAGGAGCCCACCGTGGCCCGACTGGCCGAGCTACTCGGACGCTCGGAGCACGCGCGACAGGAGTTCACCGAGGAGAGCTGGGAAGAGGTTACCGAGACGAGGAATGTCGACCTCGAGGCCCTCGGCCGCTCGGAGATCGAGGGCATCAACCTCGGAGCGGATGTGGAGAGCATCACCCCGGCAGAGCGTGCCCTCCTCGCCGACCCCGATACCGAGCTCGTGTTCTCAAAGCGCTTCGCAGACGACGAGCTTCTGAGCTTCGACTACCGCAGCGCGCGCGAGGTGGAACACACCGCGAGGACGGTGAAGGTCCGCTCCCGAAAGCGCCCCCTCGAGCGTGGCCCGATCATCGCCTGTGTGGACACCAGCGGATCCATGACCGGGCGCCCCGAGCGCATCGCGAAGGCGATGACCCTGGCACTCGCGCGCATCGCGGCACACGGCCGTCGCAACTGCTATGTCATCGCCTTCTCAACCGGCATTCGCACCTTCGAGCTCGGCGACCTCACCGCCGTTCCCGAGCTCGCGTCCTTCCTGACGCACAGCTTCCACGGCGGGACCGATCTGCGACCCGCTCTGGAGGAGACGCTGCGGCAGCTCGAAACCGAGCAGTATCGGCGCGCGGATGTAATCGTTGTTTCGGATTTTCGTGTGCCGAAGCTGCTCGAGCGACAGACAAAGCGCATCAGCACGGCCCAGGCCGAGCTCGGAGCCCTCTTCCACAGCCTGACCGTCGCCGACGGTCCGCCGGTTGATCCCCTGCACATCTTCGATTTTCACTGGCACTACGACACGTCGACGAGGGACGGAGGCATTACGGCGCTGGCGGAGGTGTGAGCGCGGGCGCGGTCCCGACCGCCGTCGGCGGCACAGCTCCGGACGCCGCGGCCGCCTCCCGGTCGCCGCCTCCCGGCCGGCGCCGGGCTCAGCCCTGGACGGTGCGCGTGGAGTATTCTTCGGAGATGTAGCTGTCGGCGAAGCCCTCGATGTCGTTCACCCAGTCGAGGAACTTTGCGGCTTCGTTCTTGTTGGTGTAGGGACCGACCCTCAGGCGATAGAAGGTCCGCCCGTCGACCACTTTGGTGGTGATACGGCCGCTGAGCTCATGCTCACGCAGGCGCTCGCGGGCCATGTCGACGCGATCGCGGCTCGTGGTTGCGATGACCTGTATCCAGTACTCGGTCACCTGCACCTCACGCGTCGGCGGTTCGGGTGCCCGCCGCGGCGCCGCACGCGCCGGCTGCACCGTTTCGGGCTCGGGGGCACGTTCGGCGGGACGCTCTGCCTCGGCGACCGGGGCCCGCTCTGTGGGGGAGACATCGGTCTCCTCGGCCCGCTCCGGGGTGCTTGCCCGCTCCCCGGGCGCACGCCCCTCCTCGTCGCCTCTTTCCTCGTCGGGACGCTCCTCGACCGTCTCACCGTAGACGATGACGACATCGCCGTCTTCCCCGGTTTCCTCGTCCTCTTCGGTGGTCTCGAGGCTCGGCCGTTCAGCGTCGGGATCGCGCAGATACTCGATGGCATCGAAGCTGCCGGCGGATCCCGACTGGACACCACCACCGGCAACCTGCGGTGCTTCCCGCGGGTAGAAGAGCACAAGACCGAGACCGAGCACGGCAGCCACGAACAGAGAGACGGATACTATGACGATAAGCGTTTTCGAGTTTTCCATATCAGTTACTCTTCGAAGAGAGACAGCTCTGCAAGCTGCGCATGCAGCCGGTCGAGTCCCCCGCGATTCTCCACAGTATGAATATCGACATCCGGGCGCGAAGGTTGAGGACTGAGCTTTCGTTGCGTCCAGAATCGCCTCAGGATGTCCGTGAGGGGCAACCGATCGCGCCGGGAGGCCCGCAGCAGCCGGGTTAGTAGCGGTGCACGTACCCACAGCGCGATATCGCACATCGCGTCGAGCCTCATCGGGAAGAGCAGGGCCGCGTTCACCACCACCCCGCCCGTGGCCGCGGCGAGCCGCTCCCGCACCATCTGCACCATCTCCGGATGGACAATACGCTCGAGATCCCGCATCGCCTCGCGGTCGCGAAACACCAGGCCACCGAGCTTTCTGCGGTCGACGGCACCGTCGGAATCGATGTACTCGGCACCGAAGGTCCCGCGCACATCGTCGATTCGCCGTGTCAGCGCCTCGTGACCGAGGCCGTCAACATCGATGACTCTGTACCCGGCGCCGGCAAGGACACGGGCAACCGTGTTCTTCCCCGCACAGTATTTTCCGGCAACGCCTACCACCATGGCTCAGTGGAGCTCTCCCCAGCTCGTGCCGGCCTCGACGGTGACCCGCAGCGGAACCGAGAGCTTGACGGCAGCTGCCATCTCCTCCTCCACGAGGCGTGAGACTGCCTCCTGCTCCGCCGCGGGGGCTTCGAGGATGAGCTCGTCGTGCACCTGCAGCAGAATGCGCCCCCCGCTGCCCTCGACCGCGAGGCGTTTGCTCACCCGAAGCATTGCCCGCTTCACGATGTCGGCCGCCGTGCCCTGAATGGGAGTGTTCACCGCGATCCGTTCGGCGCCGCTCTTGACGGTTCTGTTTCGGGAGGTGATATCCGGCAGCGGTCGCTCACGCCCGAGAAGGGTGCGCACTGCCCCGTGGGCCTCGGCCCGGCGGACTGTGTCCTCTACGAAGCTCTTGATGTTCGGGTAGGTGCGGAAATAGGCCTCGATGAAGCGCTCTGCCTCGTCACGGCTGATGTTGAGCTCACGGCTGAGGCGAAATGACGACATACCGTACATCACGCCGAAATTGATGGTTTTGGCGATGCGCCGCTGCGCGGAGGTCACTTCCTCGGCCGGCACGCCGAAGATGAGCGCGCCGGTTTCCCGGTGCACGTCCTTGCCCTCGCGAAAAGCTTGCGTAAGCCCCGGATCCCCGGAGAGATGGGCGAGCACCACCAGCTCGATCTGCGAGTAGTCGGCGCTCACGAACACCCAGTCGTCGGCGGGGACAAAGGCGGTGCGGATCCTCCGTCCCTCCTCATCGCGGATGGGGATATTCTGCAGGTTCGGATCCTTGCTCGAGAGTCGGCCGGTGGCGGTACCCGTCTGGGTGAAGTGGGTGTGGAGCCGCCCCGTTTCGGGATTCACGAGCCTGGGCAGCGCATCGACGTATGTCGAGCGCAGCTTGGAGAGGAGGCGATGGCGAAGCACCTTCTCCGGCACCGGATCCTCCCGGGCGAGCTCCTGCAGCACCGCAACGTCGGTGGAGTAGCCCGTCTTGGTCTTTTTCACCGGCTTGAGCTTGCGCTCGACAAAGAGCACCTCCTGCAGTTGCTTCGTTGAGGCAATATTGAACTCGCGCCCGCAGAGCTCGTAGATCTCCTCCTCGATGGAGGCGAGCAGTCCGTCGAGCTCCCGGCTGTAGGCGGCGAGCATATCCGTGTCGATACGGATCCCGCGAAGCTCCATCTCGGCGAGTACCGGTACGAGGGGAAGCTCGAGATCGTAGAAGAGCTCGCTGAACCCGTGCTCGGCGAGAAGCGGCTGGAATACGGTGTAGAGGCGGAAGGTGATATCCGCGTCCTCGGCGGCGTAGTTCCCGGCGGCTTCGAGCGGCACCTCGTAGAAGGGGGGCAAGTTCCGCCCACGCCCGTGGTCGGGAAAGAGGTCCGCGTAGTGCACGGTAGTATATCCGAGATAACTGCGGGCGAGCTCATCGAGCCCGAAGGAGTTCGCGGTGGTATCGAGGAGCCAGCCCGCCACCATGGTGTCGAAGGCCAGGGAGGAGAGCGTGATGCCCCAGCGCTTCAGTACCTTGTAATCGTACTTCGCGTTCTGGGCGATGAGCTCGAGCGAGGTGTCCTCGAGGACGGGCTTGA
>JAAAOH010000106.1 GCA_009908925.1 Spirochaetota bacterium
GAGTCGGACGCGTCTATCGTGAGAATGCGCACGCCGTTCGCCAGTTCATCCGCACGCAGACGAAAGTTCAGGGAAAACGGCGAAAGACCATCGTCGCGGAAGGGCACGATAAGGCCCGGCACCTCGAATCCCGAGGCGCCATCGAGCTCATACCCGAAAAGGCGATCGGAGACGCGAAGCTTCGCACTGCCGATCGGCTCGGCCTCGATCGGGCGCCCGCCTGTCACCTCACCGCCGGCGCCGCTGTCCTCGACCGAACCGTCGAAGTGATAGAGGGCAAAGTAGGATTCCGACGGACCCAGTACGCGATTCGCGGAGTCGCCCGCGGTGCGCACGAACAACCGCGTCTGCTGTGTGACGGGCGCAGGTCCGGCGTAGCCGGCGGGCGGGCGGCCAAGAGGAAAGAGATCGAGACTCAGGGAATAGGCGCCGCTCGATGCGGGCCCCTGCAGCGTGACCTGATCGGCGCCGTCGGAGAGGTATCCCTCGTGGATAACCTCGTCCTCAAGCCGCCATCGCACCCAGGCCCGGGCGCCCTCGGGGGCGCTGACCGAGGCCTGGACAACCCCGCGTCGCTCCGGTGCAAGGGACGGAGGATAGATTGCGATGCCGGAGATGGCGTAGGCGGCGGGGTCGGGAACCACGAACAGGGTGCGCTCCCGAGTGGCGAGGGCTCTGCCGTCCCGGTAGGCGCTGAGAGAGATGAGGTACCGCCCGGGCTCCAGATCCGGAAGGATCACGGGCGGGATGTCTCCGGAATCGAGGGGCTCTCCCGTGATGCGGTTCGTGGCCACGCTCGCTCCGGCGACATCGGTGACCACGACATCGATGTAGTCGAGGGGCTCGGGGGCCGTGCCGTCCGGAGTAGTCTGCACGATGGTCACGGGCACCGCCGCGTCGGGGGCGAGGAGGGCGCCGTCGCGCACCGTCTGGATGTCGACGCGCTCGTCCTCGGAGAGCTCGGGCGTGAGCAATGAGCTCTCGCCGCAGGCGGCAAGGAGGACAGTGAGGACGGTGAGAACGAAGAGGCGTGACATCATGCTTCCATTGGATAAGATAGCACCCTCGACCGCCCCTCACCAAAGCAATTCCGCGATATTCAGACGTCCTCGCCCCACAGGCGTATGAGATTCAGAATCGTCTTCGACGAGCGGACCATCGCGGGCAGGGCCACCCACTCGTGACGCCCGTGCATGTTCTGCGCGCCGGTGAAGATATTCGGCGTCGGGACGCCCATCTGCGTCAGCCGGGAGCCGTCCGTACCGCCGCGAATGATCTCGAGCTTCGGGTCCATGCCCGTCTCCGCGATGGCCTCCTTCGCGTGCGCAACGGTGCGGGGGTGATCCTGCAGTATGTCGCGCATGTTCCGGTACTGCTCTGTCGCCTCGACGCGCACCGATCCGCCGGGAAAGCCTGCCTCTACTGCGCGGGCGATGGCATGAAGGGACTCGATGCGACGCTCAACTTCCTCCATCTCGAAGTCACGGATGAGCAGATCGACATATGCGCTTCCCATATCTCCGGAGCTCTCAAGGGGACAGTAGAAGCCGTAGCGTCCGTCGGTAGCCTCCGGGGTTTCCGAGCGCGGAAGCAGAGCGAGGAACTGGCCGGCCATGGCGACCGCGTTCGCCAGCTTGCCGCGGGCGCGCCCCGGGTGGATGACCCGTCCGGTGAACTCCACGTGCGCGAGGTAGGCGCTGAAGCACTCGGCCTCCACCGTGCCCTCGTCACCCCCGTCGATGGTGTAGCAGTAGCGGGCCTGGAGCTTCTCCTTCGGGAAGTGGTCCATACCCCGGCCGATCTCCTCGTCCGGGGTGAAGATGATCTCAACCGGCCCGTGCGGAAACTCCGGATGATCGCTCAGCCAGGCCACGGCCGTCATGATCTCGGCGATACCTGCCTTATCGTCGGCGCCGAGCAGCGTCGAGCCGTCGGAGGTGATGATGGTCTCCCCGCGGTAATCGCGCAGTCCGGGGTAGTCGTCGGGGTCGAGCACCACATCCTCCGCGAGCCGCAGCCGCCCGCCGTCGTAGGAACGGTGCAACTGGGGCCGCACGTTCTCGCCGTTCGAATCCGGCGAGGTGTCGACGTGGGACATGAAGCCGACAGGCGTCGCCTGCTCGAGGGCCTGTGAGCTTGCAGGCAGGCGGGCAACGAGGTAGCCCTTCCCGTCGAGGTCCACGTCATCGACGCCGAGCCCGGCAAGCTCTTCGGCCAGCATCCGGGCGAGGTCGAGCTGCCGGCTGGTGGAGGGAACCTCCTGCGAGTGACGATCCGAAGTGGTGAAAACCTTCACGTAGCGGGTGAACCGGGCGAGAAGCTCGTTCTCGAACCAGGTGCGATCGCGTTCCATGGTTTGTACGAAGGCGGAGACTCTGTCTGTTGATGCGGCCATGGCGCAGATAATACGTCACGGCGGCCCGCACCGGCAACGCCCGCCCGCGCCCCGGCGCCGAGCCCGCGCCCGCGACTTAGAGATCCACGAGGCCGAGACGCGCCGCGTAGAGGACGAGATCAATCTGGCTGTGCAGGGAGAGCTTGCGCATGATGTTGGAGCGGTGATTCTCCACGGTGCGATGGCTTATCGCGAGGACCGTTCCGATCGTGTGTGTAGTATATCCTCGGGCGACGAGCTCGAACACCTCACGCTCGCGCGGGGTAAGCTCCTGTAACGCCGAGCTGAACACCGGCTTCTGAGAGGTAGCGCGGGCCTCGGAGAGCCCCCTCGCAGCTCCCCCGACGGGGTCTCGCACGCAAATGAAGAGCTCCCCGTTGAGCACCGCACGCACGCCGTATCGCACGGTGTCGGAATTGACGTTCTTGGTGGCGAAACCGCTTATGCCGCTTCGCAGCAGTGTGAAAAGGGTCCCGATGGCGAAGCCGGCGGTGTGAATGAATACCCGAGCCGAGGGGACCTCCTCGCGAATCCAGGACACCAGATGATGTCCGGGAAGCGAGCCTACCTCCAGATCGGCCATCACCAGGTCCGGACCGTGGTTCGCGAGCACCCCGTCACCAAGGCCGTCGTCGCCGACCTCACCGACGACGCTTACACCGGGCTCCTGCTCGAGAATGGAACGTAGTCCTACACGATAGGCGGGTTGCGGATCAAGTATGACGATGCGATGTTCCGACATAAACCCTTGTTATTGCATTATACAACCTGGTGCCGAAACGCGATATCGTCTGTGTTGCGCATGAGCTTTTACTCATTATATCGTGAAAAACTCACAGAAACTACGGAACCGGTCGCGACAGCCGGGTCGGGCGGGTTTGCCCCGGTTGGGCTTTTGTCTATACTCTCCACCATATGCCGATACCCACATATCCGGATTCCGCTCCGATTTCGCTCGACATGCACCCCGAGCTCCACCCTGCGCTGTCCGTAATAGAAGACGGCATCTCGGAGTTCACCTTTGCAAACCTCTACCTCTTCCGAAAGAGCTACGATTATCACCTCTCACGAATCGGCGATCTCCTCGTAGTCTCCGGCACGAAGGACGGCAAGCGGTTCTTCATGATGCCCTGCGGCCTGCCGGATGACAACGGCGTTCTCGAGTCCCTGCTCGGCTCACACGACTACATCAAGGGTCTCGCCGAGCGCCACGCGGACGCCAACCGCGTACGGCTCGAGCGGATGGGATGGCACCCGGTCGAGGATCGGGATAACTTCGATTATCTCTACCTCAGAAGCGATCTTGCCGCACTTCAGGGGCGGAAGTATCACAAAAAGCGCAACCTCGTGAACGCGTTCATCAACAACTACACCTACGATGAGTCTCCTCTCACACCGCAGAACATCAGCGAAGCCTTTCAGGTACTCAACCAGTGGCGAGAGGAGCGCACCGAGAAGGATGATGACTACGAGGCCGCGCGTGAAGCCCTCGAGCTCGTAGACAGCCTGGGCCTGCACGGCTACATCGTGCACGTCGACGGAACGCCGGCCGCCTACACCCTCGGCGAGGCGCTGATGAAAGGCAGAAGTTTCGCCGTTCATTTCGAGAAGGCGATCGGCGACTACAAGGGAATCTACCAGTTCATAAACCGCGCCTTCGCCTCGGTGCTTCCCCGCCATTACCACTACATAAACCGCGAGCAGGATCTCGGGGACGAGGGCCTGCGACAGGCGAAGATGACGTATCGGCCCTTCGGCTTCGTCAAAAAGTACAAGGTTGTTCCGCTGGGGCACTGATCCTACATGAATGTAAGATTTGGCTCTCGATCCTACGTACACGTAGCTTCCTGAACGATTCTCCCTCGGCGACCGGCGCGGGGTCCCGGCTCACGCTGCCGTTAATCCTTTCAAAATAATGTTTTAAACATCTTCATAGCGGCGCCGGGCGCCTGGCACGATACTTGTAACCCGTCTTGCAACGCACGGTGTACTGAAACCGAACACATTTTACGTAAGGAGTGACAAATGACCGGCATGAACACACCCAAAGACGTACTCGCCCTCATGGAGAAGGAGAAGGTCGAGATCGTCGACCTCCGTTTCATGGACTTCCCGGGCCTCTGGCAGCATTTCTCCGTCCCCGCAAGCGAAATCGACGAAGATTCGTTCACCGACGGCCTCGGGTTCGACGGCTCGAGCATTCGCGGCTGGCAGGCCATAAACGAGTCCGATATGATCGTGAAGCCCGTTCCCACGAGCGCCTTCATCGATCCCTTTACCCAGCACAAGACCCTCGTGCTCATCTGCAACATAGCAGATCCCCTCACCGGAGAGGATTACACGCGCGACCCGCGCAACATCGCTCGCAAGGCCGAGAAGTACATCACCTCCAGCGGCATCGCCGACGTGGCCTACTACGGACCGGAGGCCGAGTTCTTCATCCTCGACGACATCCGCTTCGATCAGAACGAGCACGAAGGCTACTACTTCATCGACTCGGTCGAAGGTCGATGGAATACCGGCCGGGCGGAGGGCCCGAACCTCGGCTACAAGCCCCGTTACAAGGAAGGCTACTTCCCCGTTCCGCCGACCGACAGCATCAACGACATCAGAAGTGAGATGGTCCTCTACATGCAGGCGCTCGGCATCCCCGTTGAGGCCCACCATCATGAGGTCGCAACCGGTGGTCAGAGCGAGATCGACATGCGGTTCGCCCCTCTCGTGGAGATGGCCGACAACATGCTCAAGTACAAGTACATCGTGAAGAACACCGCCAAGAAGTACGGCAAGACCGTGACCTTCATGCCCAAGCCATTGTGGAACGACAACGGAAGCGGCATGCACACCCACCTCTCGCTGTGGAAGGACGGGAAGAACCTGTTCTTCGGTGACGGCTACGCAGGCCTCTCCGAGACCGCGATGTACGCCATCGGCGGCATTCTCAAGCATGCGCCGGCACTGCTTGCCTTCACCAACCCCACCACCAACAGCTACAAACGCCTCGTCCCCGGCTTCGAAGCTCCCGTGAACCTTGCCTACTCCCGGCGCAACCGGAGCGCCGCGGTACGCATCCCCATGTACTCGCAGTCGGAAAAAGCCAAGCGCTTTGAGTTCCGCTGCCCCGACCCCTCGTCGAACCCCTATCTGGGCTTCGCGGCCATGCTCATGGCAGCGGTCGACGGCATAAAGAACAAGATCAATCCGGGTGATCCCCTCGACAAGGATATCTACGACCTGCCTCCCGAGGAAGCCGCCAAGGTCGAGAAGACCCCCGCATCTCTGCGTGCCGCCCTCGAGGCACTGGAGAGGGATCACGACTTCCTGCTGCAGGGTGATGTATTCACCGAAGACGTCATCGAGACCTGGATCGACTACAAGCTCAACAACGAGGTGCTGGCGCTGGATCTCAGACCCCACCCGTGGGAGTTCGCCCTGTACTACGACATCTAGGGCGAAAGAAGGGCAGAAGAAAACCAAAGAAAAAGAGAAGCCGTGCACTTCGTGTCGGTTCTCAGTCGTGCTGTGCCGTCGTCCCGCCGTTGGCGGGACGGCGGCCTTTTTTTGATTTTTTGGTTGCATGTGATATCGTTGGCCCTCACAGGAGGCTCACATGAAAGCACATCGCAACGTTCGATCTCTCTCTCTCATAGCTGTGCTCCTGGTCCTGACCTCGGGCCTGGCAGTCGCCCAGAACGTCGATTACAGCACCTTTGAAGACAGCTTCGAGAGCTTCGCCTCCGACGTGGCAAGCTCGCTCCCGCTGAACTCTTCCATCGGAAACAACACCCCCGATGCCTACATTGGACAGTTGCTCTCGGCGCCGCCGCATTTTTCGATCGGCGTCACCACCGGCGCCTCGACCATCCCCTACAAGACCGTCGAGGCCGCAATGAAGGACCTCGATCTCGACACCGGACAGATCAACCAGTTCTCCGGCATCGGCGTGCCGCTTCCCGCCTACACCGTCGACGCCCGAGTCGGCGGCTTCATCCTGCCCTTCGACGTCGGCCTGAAGATCGGCGGCGTACCCCGCACCGACTTCGGCATGCTCCCCGCCGAGCTCGAGTACTTCCTCGTCGGCGCCGACGTGCGCTACGCCGTCATCGAGCAGGGCGCCGTCCTGCCCAACGTTTCGGTGGGCGTCGGCTACAACTACCTCTCCGGGCAGGTGTTTGTGCCGGATGTGTACAGTAACGATTACACGTTCGAGATTCCGGACGGATCCGGCGACACCCTTTCATTCAGCGATCCGGACCTAACCTTCAACTGGCAGAGCTCGGTCATCGACTTCAAGGTGCAGGCGAGCAAGCAGTTTCTGGTGGTCACACCCTTTGCAGGCCTCGGGACCTCGGTTGGGATCTCCTCCGCCGGCGGCGGTCTCGAGTCAAAGCTGCAGTACGACGACGGTGGAGGCACGCGTGACGCCACTAAGTCCGACATCAAAGACATCGAGGACGCGTTCGAAGCAGCCGGCTTCGACGCCCCCGAGCTCGACCCGGACCAAGGTATAGCCATCGGAAGCGACGTCAACGGCTGGGGCCTCCGCGCCTTCGGCGGCGTGGGGTTCAACATCCTCGCCCTCAAGCTCGACCTCGGGCTCGGCTACGACATCCTCGGACGCAACGTGATGGGCAGCCTCAGCGCCCGCTTCCAGCTCTGAACAATCGCACCCGCCACTTAGACGGCGATGGCGTCGGCAGCAATGCCGGCGCCGAGCGCCTGCCGATCGGCGGGCCGACTCGGCTAGAAATTTCGGAAAATTTCTCCACTTTCGGTTGACAGTGGAGTCTTTTGGGTTTATACATAATTTAACGGGAT
>JAAAOH010000026.1 GCA_009908925.1 Spirochaetota bacterium
GGCGCAACGCCGGCGGCCGTCTTGTAATTGGCCGCCGTGCCCTCTCCGTCTCCGGCCGGCTGCCACAAAAGCTCGGTGGCAGTGGGCTTGTGGTAAAGCGAGGCAATTTTCGCTCCCCGCGCGGGGAGAACGGTGAGGCACAAGTGCTCGCTTTCGAGACGATGCATCATGCTCCCTCAACCGCGCGGCGTCGTCGCCTCGCGCAGGAAGGCGGCGGTCGTGGTGTCTTCGACAGTCGTACAGGAACGGACCAGCGCGGCCGCAAAATGGGCGCCCGCATGCCCCGGATCGGTGTCCAGCACAGCTCTCAGGTTGCGCCCGGCGGCTTCGGGGCGTCCGAGGCCCCACTCGCCGAGCGCCCACAGGTAGAGACAGAAACGGCGATTGCGTTCATCGAGGTCTTCCTCGAATACGAGAAAGTCCGGCAGTGACACCGCGAAGTAGTCGATCTGGATGGCGTCGTCGAGATGGGTCTCACCGTAGTCACGGAGACGATGCAGCAGGCGACGAGCGTTGGTTTCGTTTCCGAGCAGGCGCCAGGCCAGCGCCTGGTAGAAGATGGCGTCGGCAGGGCGATCGTTGTAGTAGAAGGACATCTCGGGCGCCTCTTCTCCGCGTGCAGCTGCGCGAAGCGCGGCCTCGCGCGAGGGCTCATCATCAAGGAAGGCATGTGCACAGGAGAGCCAGAAGTCGATCTCGTTGTCGGCCTCCGCGGTGGGCAGCTTCCCCTCTCCGAGATTCCGGGGATAGACCCTGGCTGCTTCGAGCCGCTCGACCGCGTCGCGGGGGCGCCCGGCGTCCAGGTCCGCCTGGGCCAGCTGAATGAGTGTCCGCTTGTACTGTTCCGGCACTTTGCCCTCCCCGCCTTCCCAGGGGTGAAACCGGTGCGTGGACAGGATTTCGAGGGCCTGATCCGAGCGCCCGGTGAGGTTGAGAAGCTCGACATACGAGACGGTGAGGTCGTCGCGTGTGAACACCGCGTCCGAATGCCTGTCCAGCAACGTCAGGCGCTCGGCGGGACGGCGACCCATGCGGCGCATCAGTACGTCCATCTCCAGAAGAATCTCGGCATCCTGCGGAGCGAGTGACAGGGCGAGCTCGAGCTCACGGTGCGCCTCGACGGGATCGTCGCGCTTGTTGTAGTGGCTGAGGGCCAGATTGCGGTGCGCGGTTGGAAATGAGGGAGCCGCTTCGGCAGCGTACTCCCACTGTTCGTGCGCCCGCGCGTGAGCACCCGTGGCGAAGTAGTAGTTGCCGAGCTCGTAGGCCGCCATGGGCGCCGGCGCTATCTCCCGGGCGGCGAGCAGCACGGGTATCATTTCCAGCTGATTGGGGAAGGAGGCTCCCCGCGCGCAGGCTTCCGCCGCTGAGACGCTTTGTTCCGCCGCGGCGAGCTTGCCGAGCTCCTGCTGATACATCGCCTTTACGTAGAGGGGCAGGGGATCGAGGTGATCGGCTTCCTCCATGTAGCGGTTCACCAGCTCGATTGCATCCTCGCGGAATCCCGAATGCCCGTAGGAGAACAGGATCTCGCAGAGAAGATGCGGCTTGGCGGAGAGATGCCGCGGCCACTCCCCCGGCCACGCCTGAAGCATGCGCTCGGTTTCAGCGAGGTGGTTCACCGGAAATCGCTCAAGGTTCTCCCGGCTGCGCTCCTCCGCTTCGGTGCTTCGGCCGAGTTTCCGCAGGATGACGGTCCGCAGGTGGGATGCGCGGAAATGAGCCGGATTGCCGGCCAGCGCCGTCTCGAGGCGGGCAAGCGCCTGCTCGAGCTTGCTCCGGGAGGCATCGATACGTGCCAGAAAGAACGAGCTCTCGGCTCTCAGCGGCATGTTCCACGCCGACCTGGAGAACCAGTCGTAGGCCTCGAGCTCCTGCCGCCGGTGCCACAGCGCGAGGCCCAGATTGAACAGCGGCTCGCCGCCGTAGGGGTTCGGATTCCGCTCGAGAAGACGGGCGCAGGCGGTGCGAAACAGCTCCTCGGCCGCCGGGAAATCGCCCTGCTTGAGCCTTCGGAGCCCGAGCGCGTTGTTCGCACCGCTGTGTCGGGCGTCTCGCTTCAGTACTTCGTAGTAGTAGGGCTCGGGGGAGAACGTCGCGTGGCGATACTGTTCGATATGGCGTCCCCAGAGGAAGAGCTCCTCTGTAGCGGCGATCCGGTGCGGCGGTGGTGCCGCCTCGGCCGGCTTTGCAGGCGGAAGCTCGCCGTCGCCTGCTGCCGGGTAGCGCAGGAGCTCGGCGCCCGCGGTGTCACAAACGCGGAAGGTACAGGCCTCGGGGTGTTTCAGGTTCTTGATAGTCCAGCTTTCGCCGGCGACCGGCGAAAGCCGGAGCTCTCGCTCTGCCTCCACTACGCCGTCACGCTCGATACGTACCGTTGCCGCGAGCGCTTCGGTGGCGTAGAGGTGTACCACTGCGTGTCCGGGGTGGCTGTCGGGATCGACCGCCAGAACGACACGCTCCGACGCGGCCTTCACCGGCATGGCACTCTTGAAGGGAAAGAAGTACTGGGTGAAGCGCTTCTCTTCGCCGGGCTCCAGCCAGGAGAAGTCCGGCTGGTTGTCGGTATAGACACCGGTCATGAGCTCCACGTAGGGACCATCATCATCGGTGAGGTTGCGCTCCCAGGCCTGCCCGAAGTCCGCTGTGCCCCAGGTCCACATCTTTTTGCCGGGTGAGACGTGGTGATCGGCCACATGCAGAATGCCTGCCTGCCGGCCGTGGTCGTAGCCACCAACGAAGTCGTAGTCACTGTGGTAGGCCATGTAGGATGTCGGCACCGGCACGTTCTTGTACCAGGAGATATCAACCCCGCGGGAATAGTCCACCTTGTAGTACTCCCCGGTTGCTATTGGGAATCGAGATAGATCCCGCTTGCCGTGGTCGAACACCGCTGTTACGTCCGGGGGGAATACCGCCTGATAGTCGTCATTGACGCTGACGGCGGGATTGGCCCACCACAGGAAGGTCTGCGTCACGGGAGTGGGATTGTACACCCGCCCGTTGATCTCGAGAACGGCGCGATCGGGATACAATCGGAAGCCTGCGGCGCTCCGGGTGCGGAACATCTTCTCCCATTCGGATATCCACACCGTCGCCGAGCCGTCCTCACCGTGGCGTACCTCGTACTCGGTCGGCGCAAAGGTTGACGGGCGATGGTGTTGCGGCCAGTTGAACTCGATCCCGCCGGAAATCCAGGGGCCCGCGAGACCCACCAGGGCGGGTTTGATGACCCGATTGTAGTATACGAAGTGGTAATCATTGGTCTTGTCCAACGCCATCTGCACTCGGCCGCCGAGCTCGGGGAGAATCATGATCTTCAGATACCGGTTCTCGAGGAATACGGCGTCATATGACTGCGGCCGCGGTTCATCGGCAACTCCGTGGGTCATCCGGTAGGGGTACACCGCTCCGGAACTGCCCTGGTATACCCGTTTCTCGAGAAACATCGGATTGTGGTCCGGCTCAGCGACGGAATACGTGGGAATGGTGATGGTCTCGTTCCATGCCTGCGCATGCGAGCCGTCTACGGAACTGCGTTCTGCGCGTCTCATGATCCGATTGTAGACCCGAAACCGGGAGAAAGGTATGGATCGCCCCGCAAATACATGGACAAACCGATAACGTGCGGTCTATGCTCCCCGCCATGGACCGGCCGGGCTCAGGGCCGCGGAAGCCGCACGGCTTCAGCGGAGAGATCTACCAGATCGTGCCTCATCGCGTGCGGGGTGACCTGCGCTCACGCCCGCTTACGCACGAACTGGCGCTCACCGATATCGGTCGCTATCCCCGGGCATACGGTCACTTCTACCGCAGACGAAACGGAGCTGAGGAGCACATCCTCATCGTCTGCGACGCGGGCTCGGGCTTCTGCAGAACACCCGCCGGGTCGCTGCTTCTCGGCCCGCGGCAGTTCGTTCTCATTCCGGCGGGCACCCCGCACGAATATGGCGCCGACGATGATGACCCCTGGACGATTTCATGGTGCCATTTCACGGGTGTCTCCGGAGACATCCTCGCGCAACGACTCCCGCTCACCCGGGCGCCGTTCAGCACCGCGCCGCTTACCGAATCGGAGGCGCACGGCCTGTTCGAGCTGGCCTTTGATGTGATGAAGCGAGGGTTTTCGCTGGAGCATCTTACGGTTGCTTCGGCCCTCATCCGGGCCGTGCTTACTGTTCTCGCCTTCGATAATCCCGCCCTGGAGGCCGGGGCAGACCGCCACGGAAACAGGTACGTCGAGGCCGCTGTCGAGTACATCAATCGAAATCTGGACAAACCGATGAGCGTGGACACGATCGCGGCTGCAGTCGGCCTTTCGGCTTCTCGGCTCACGCAGCTGTTCCGCCGCCATGTGGGCTATCCACCGAAACGGTACCTGCGCCGTGAGCGGGTGCTGCGCGCGTGCCACTACCTCGATGCTACCGATGCGCCGATCTCTCAGGTGGCGGAGCTGGTGGGATATGCGGATCCGCTCCACTTCTCGCGAGTGTTTCGTCGGGTGCTCGGTCGCTCGCCCCGTCAGTATCGGACGCGGGAGCCGGCTTCATCGGCAGAACAACATTGAAGGTGGTTTCTCCCGGTTTGCTGCGAAAGGTGATTACGCCGTCGTGGAGGTCCACGATGTGCTGGCAGACGGCCAGGCCGAGCCCCGTGTTCGTTTTCGTCACTTTGGTACTGAAGAATGGCTTGAAGATATCATCCTGCAGGTCGGCCGGGATTCCGTGTCCCGTGTCCGAGATCGAGATCTCGACCTGACCGGTGTCGTGGTCCTCCTCCACGCTGAGCTTGAGAACCCCGCCGTGGAGCATGGCCTCTATTGCATTGGCTGTCAGGTTGACAAAGAGTTGTTTGAGCTTGTTCTCGAGGCCGTCGACGTACACCGGATGGCGGGGCACGTAGCGGCTGACGGTTATCTGCTTGTCGCGGAGTCGGTGCCCGACGAGCAGCACCACCTCTTCGAGGAGCCGGCCTACATCCACGTGTCGGATCGGCAGTTGCTTCACTCTCGAAAACGAGAGCAGACTGCTTACCACTTCGGTGATGAGGTTCACCTCGCCCTCGATTCGCTCGAGATACCCCGTCTGCTCGTCGGCTCCTTCGCTCATCTTGAGGAGCTCGAGATAGTTCTGGATGATGCCGAGCGGGTTGTTTATCTCATGAGCCACGCCCGCCGCGAGCTCCGCGATGGAGGTCATCTGTTCCGCCCGGGCGAGGTACTCCTTGACGAGGTCGTCCATCAGCACGTCTTCAATGAACAGGATCGTTCCGAGGGCGGTGCCTTCGTAGTTCTTGATGGGGTGACACGCAAGTCGTACCTTGCGGTCGCCGGCGATCGGCACACTTTCCCAGGTGCGGGCCTCCCGCCGTCGCACTGCTTCCTGAATCTCTTCGCTGGCGCCTACGCCCAGATGTTGCAGCATGCCGCCGAGCTCGGTCTTTCCCGGCTGCAGGTCGGGATACTGCAACAGCTTTTCGGCTTCCGCGTTCACCGAAAACACCCGGGTTTCGGCATCAAGCACTACGGCCGCAATCGGAAGGTTCTTGATGAGCTGATCGTTCTGCCTGCGCAGATACACGGGCCCGCGATCGTCATCGCCGTCCTGGAGGTACGAGGTGAACTCGTAGGCCATCCGTACGAGCCGTATTCGGTCGAGATCACTCACGCGCTCGGTCCCGATGCGTTCTCCATCCCGCAGCACGGTGACCCGGTCGGCAAACTGAAAGATCTCCTCGATGTCCGGGGTGACGAAAAGTATGGCTTTCCCTTCGGCCTTGAAATCGGAGAGCAGCGCGAACAGCCGTTTCAGGCGGTGCGGTTTGAACCGCGAGGATATCTCATCGAGTATGAGGACCTCCGGATCCCGTGCCATCACCCGCACGAGCTCGATGGCCTGCTGTTGTTCCTCGGAGAGCGTGTGCAGTGGTGACTGAAAATCGATGTCGAGATCGAGCCGTTGCAGCAGGTCCCGGCAGTGAGCCCGGAGCCGCTGTTCATCGGCTCGGCGAATGATCAGGCGGCTGAGATTGCCGACCGCCATGTTCTGCCAGGCCGTCAGAGCGGGCATCACCTGGAGCTGCTCCTGCACCAGTGCCACACCGACCCGCCGAGCATGGCGCGGAGTGAGGCGCTCCAGCGTGGCGCCGCGGAGTTCGTAGCTGCCGGTCTGTACGGGCTCGACGCCGCCTGCCACATGTGCAAGTGTGGACTTTCCGGATTTGTGGTCGCCGATGAGGGCGTGAATTTCACCGGCGTAGAGGTCGAGGTCCACCCCGCGGAGCGCAGCGTTCTCTCCGTAGCTGTGTGCCAGCCCGCGCAGTCTCAACAGCAGCTGCGGTTTCACGAGTTTATACCGAGGCGTTTCATCTTGTTGTACAGCGTCTTGCGGTGCATGCGCAGGAGCGCGGCGGCTTCGCTCTTGACGCCGTTGCACCGCTGCAGTGCCCGGAGAATCATTTCCCGGTTCACGCTGTCGTGCAGATTGCCCATACGCTCGTCGAGGGTATCGGAGACCTGCTCGTACTGCTGGGGAAGGTCGTTCTCACTGACGTAACGGGCATCGCAGAATATGACGGCACGCTCCACCGCGTTCTTCAGCTCCCGGATGTTGCCCGGCCAGCTGTGGTTGAGAAAGACTCGCATGACCGATTCCGTGAAACCGACAACGTCCTTCTCGTACAGAGTGGCAAACTTGTCGAGGAAGTGCTGGGCAAGGAGCGGTATGTCGGTTCGACGCTCTCTCAAGGGGGGCAACTCCAGCTTCACGACCGAAAGCCGGTAGTACAGGTCCTCCCGGAAGCTGCCCTCGCGGATGGATGCCTCAAGGTCCTTGTTCGTGGCGGCGATGATTCTCACGTCGGTCGACCGGGTTTCGTTCGATCCGAGCCGCTCGAACTCCCCCTCCTGCAATACGCGCAGGAGCTTGGCCTGGGTGACCGTGCTCAGCTCTCCGATCTCGTCGAAGAAGAGCCCGCCGCCGGCAGCGGCTTCGAACTTACCCACACGGGTGTCCTTGGCGTCGGTAAACGCCCCGCGCTCGTGTCCGAAGAGCTCACTCTCGAGCAGCGCGTCCGGTATGGCGGCACAGTTGACCTTGACCAGCTTGTGGCCGGCCCGTGCGCTTCGCGCGTGAATCTCGCCGGCGACCAGCTCCTTTCCGGTTCCGCTCTCCCCCACGATCACCACGGACACATCCGTGGCCATG
>JAAAOH010000080.1 GCA_009908925.1 Spirochaetota bacterium
CTCCGAAGGTGCAGAGAACGAAGTTCTTGAACAACTCGCTGCCGAAGGCGCAACGGTTGTCGAAGTAGAGGACAAGAGCGCGTGGCAAGAAGCCGTAGCAGGCGTCGTTGAAACGGCCGCCGCCGAAAATGCGGAGCTGTACCAGCAGATTCTCGACCTGCAGTAGTGTCTCGCCTCGCCCCGTTTTCGGCGATTATCGTCGCCGAAGGCGGGGAATTGATTGCCGCACAATTCAGAAATGATCTATAGTCGGATGGCACAGAATCACGGTGATTCTGTGCCACTCCGCATTCATGAGGAAACGCTATGCGATCCTTTTTTCGGTTCTTCGATCGGGTCGAACCCTTCTATGACATCATGGACAAGGCGATTCTTGTTATCTGCAAAGTGCTGTTGATAGTGGTTGTCGCCATTACGGCAATGGCGGTGGCAGGACGGTACATTTCGTTTATCCCCGATCCTGCCTGGAGTGAAGAGATCGTTCTCACCTGCATGGCGTATATGGCGGTTCTGTCGGCGGCTCTGGCAATCCGGCGCAAGAGCCATATTCGTATGACGGCGTTCGATCGCTACCTACCGAAGAAGGTGTTACTGCTGATGGATATGTTCGCCGACATCGCAGTAACGTTCCTGGGATTCGTGATGATTTTTGTCGGCTGGCGATACGCGCAGCTGCTTGGTTCTCGGGGCTTCTACGTCAGTATCCCCACTCTGTCCCGAATCTGGATGTACCTGCCCGTTCCCGTCGCGGGAGTGGCTATGGTCATTTTCGAGTTGGAAGCGTTGTATAGCAACTTGAAAGAACTGGTCCTTGGGGAGTCGACGCAGCCATGATGGCAGATAGCACAGCGGTTTTCATCCTACTCGGCAGCTTTCTCTTTCTGGTTTTGATCCGCTTTCCAATCGCGTACGCGGTTGCTCTTGCCTCCATTTTCACTCTGCTATACCAGGGTCTTCCCTTGACCACGGTTGCACAGCAGATGGTGGAGGGTATCAGCTCGTTCACCCTCATGGCCGTGCCCTTCTTCATCACCATGGGGTATCTCATGGGAAAAGGTGGTATTTCGAACCGACTAATCGATCTGGCGCAGGCTTGTGTGGGATGGATGCGGGGCGGCATGGCGATGGTCAATATCGTCGCGTCTTACTTCTTCGGGGGCATATCCGGTTCCGCCGCCGCGGATACCGCTTCCCTGGGGAGTATCATGATCCCGATGATGGTAGACCAGGGCTACGACGATGATTTTTCCACCGCGGTTACCGTGACCAGTTCTTGCGAAGGACTGCTCGTTCCTCCAAGTCACAACATGGTTCTATATGCGACCTCAGCCGGGGGGCTCTCGGTGGGAGCACTGTTCCTGGCCGGCTACATTCCCGCTGCGATACTGGCCGTGACACTAATGATTGGCGCGTACATTTTCTCCGTGAGACGCAACTATCCCAAGGGTAAAAAGTTCGACATCCTCAATCTTTTCAAACAGATCGCAATCTCGTTCTGGGCTCTGGCCGCAGTGCTCATCGTCGTCGTCGGCGTTGTCGGAGGCATATTCACCCCAACCGAATCTGCCGCAATCGCTGTGATCTACAGTCTCATTGTCAGCGTGTTCATCTATAAAGGCCTGGACTGGAAGGGCGTCTGGAGAGTGCTGGATCAAGCGGTCAACACCCTCTCTATCGTACTGATCCTGATCGCCACCTCGAGCATTTTCGGTTTTCTTCTGACCAGATTGAACGTGCCGACACTGGCTGCGAATGCGATTCTGGGACTTACGGATAATCCGATCATTCTCGCCCTGCTTCTCAATATGATTCTTCTGGTTCTTGGAATGATCATGGATATGGCTCCGATCATCCTGATTGCTACACCGATTCTGTTGCCCATCGCGACGAGCATTGGGATTGCTCCGATCCAATTCGGCATAATGATGATACTCAACTGCGGGATTGGGCTGCTGACGCCACCAGTCGGTTCGGTGCTTTTCATAGGTTCCGCCGTGGGGAAGGTATCGATTGAACGGGTTGTGAGGGCTGCCTTCCCGTTTTACATCCTGATGATTGTGACGCTCATACTTGTGACGTTTATCCCATCCATCAGTCTCTTCCTCCCATCCCTTTTTCGCTAAGTTGGAGCAGTGTTGGAGGAATACCGCTTTCACTATCGGGTTACACCATCCGATCTGATGATTCTCAGTTTGGTCAGTATCTATCGGTCCTTGCCGGGGATCATCAATATCATTTTCTCTATTTCAATGATCCTCGTGGCGTTCAGATTCTGGGAAGAGGCTGCCTGGATATATCGGGCGCTGATGCTTCTGGGGATCGTCGTATTCCCCGTGCTTCAGCCGGCCGCCATCTATCTGCGAAGCAGACGTATCGTTTCTCGCATGCCCGAGGGATTAGAAATGTACATCGGCCCTGAGGGAATTACGATTTCCGGCCCAAACGATTCTAACTCGCTGGCATACTCCGAACTGACGGCGGTAAAGCTCGTCGCCGGTATGATCATTATCCATACGAAGGGAAAGCAGGGTTACGCGTTGAGTCGTCAGGTCCTCGGCGGCAAAGCCCAGGAGGTGTACGACCTGCTCAGACGGCGGATACCTGCGAAGGGATAGGCAGCGCTGTCGGATCTCTATCGGTATCACAACGCGCGGGGGAATGGTATTTCCCTGCGGTTACACTCTTCCTCCATGGCGGCGGCGATCTCCTCTGGAAGAGCAACACCGTGTTCCAGCTGCTCCGCCTTCAGCGCCAACGCCCGGTCGCCGGGTATCCGCACCGGCGTTGCGTTCCCGCGCGGTTTGGAGGAACGGCACGCGTCGGTAAGATGGCTCATCTCAGCTTCTAATCCGGCGCGACCGGAGAAACCCTCCGGATCGATTATCTGCAAGAATATTGAAGTCCCCCAGTTGGTGGGTTCATCCTTGCGCCCGAATCCCGCCAGACCGGAGGTCAGCGCCTCCACGATCAAACCGAGGGCATACCCTTTATACCCGGTATCCAATCCTCCAAGAGGAAGGATCGAACTGCCCTCCCCGTCCAGGGCGTTGGGATCATCGGTGACTGATCCCTCTGCCGTTAGAAGCCACTCTCCGGCCAACGAAACGCCGCGTTTCTTTGCCCTTCCAACGGTTCCGCCCGCCGTTGCCGAGGTACTCACGTCGACGATGATTGGCCCCTCGGGCCCTCCGGGGATTCCCGCGGCGATCGGGTTGGGAGAATACACCGGCGTTAACCCGCCGAAGGGAGCAACCATCTCAGCCCGGGGGTCGGAAGCGTAGAGGATACCGATTCGTCCGGCCTCGACTATCCGCGGCATATACGCCGCAAGACACGCGATGTGATGTGCCCGCCGGATCGTGTACGTAACCACGGGGACGGAAGAGGTCTTCGCCAACGCCGCGTCGATTGCCTGCTGCGTCAGGTATACACCCGAGATGTACCTGCCGTCCCACACCGCCGTTGAGGGGGTGTCGACGACGGTCTCGTAGTCGTCGCGTACGTTCATCCGTCCCTCACGCAACTCTGTGAGATACGGCGAGAGAAGATTGAGTCCGTGGGTCGTATGCCCCATCAGATCCGCCTCCACCAGCACCTCCGCGACGACGTCGGCCTGATCGTCGTTCATCCCGGCGTGTTGCAATAGCAAAGATGCGGTTTCCGTGAGTTCGCGCGAGGAGAATCGTTGTTCATTCATCGTTTAGTTCCTATGCAGTCTTCCGTCGTACGAGTTCGGGATAGAGAACCATCCGGGCTGGGAGGTCTCGACCTCGAATGATGTCGGCCATGGAACGCGCTAACGTGATTCCCGACATCTCCTGCTTCACCACCTCCGCCAGTCGCGTGCGCGATTGACCGAGTGAAAACTGTCGAATAGCACCGGCCACACGAGCGGCGTCGCCACGCTCCCGTTCTGACTTGCACCGAGTTTACACCACTTTGCCATGAAGCAGCAGGTCACCCGGCGTACGGTTACTCCGCGGGCTTCGGAAAACGTCACGGTGAAGCGCCTCACTTCGGCTCCGTCGAAGGCGTGCTTCACTGCGTTGGTGGCGAGCGCATTTAGCCGCTGAACAGCACCGTGTCTATGTAGCTGGTGTCGTAGCCGGTGAATCACGCCGAACGCATAGCCGCGGGTGGCAGCCGCTCTCACGTTCTCCCTCACAGAGGAAAAGTGGCGGAGGGTGCGCGCCGCGGCTGAAGCTGCGCGGGCGGCCATTGCTGCCGGAGACACGGTCTACGGTGTTCACACCCACTACGGGCACAATGTAAAAAAACGCCGCCGACGGCGCGTATTACGCCGGCCACGTCACTGTGGCCCTGCTCACCCCGCCCGAGCAGTTCTCTGCGAACCTGTTCGGGCGCAGCGCTCTGTGGCGCTCAGTCTGCGAGCTGCCGGTAGTACATGCGGCTCCCCAGCGCGTAGACGAAGCTTCCGTCATTCGCAACGTCGACGCTGCGAGGCGCATCAATGCGCTCGGCAGCCTCCGTCGCCGTTCCGGTGAGCTCGAAGATGACCGAGCCGTCGGCACTGAGAATGTGAGGCCCCAGGCGGTCCGCGTAGGCGAAGTATCGCCCGTTCGGCGAAATCGAAACGTAGGCGCCATGTTCGTACGCTTGAGATCGCTTCTCCCATAGAAGCGTGCCGTCGGCGCGGTAGGCCCAGACGCTGTCGCCGGTCCGATTCCGTCCCATCACATAGGCTCCGTCTCCCGACATCGCGAGGCGTTGCCAGCGCTTGCCGGTATCCGGCCACGTCAGCGACAGACTGACCTCGCCCGATGGCTCGACGATGTAGAGGTTGTCCTCCTGCACCACGGCGGCACGCCCCGTGTCGGCCGCCGCCGCGGGACCGGGCTCGTCAAACTCGCCGATGTAGAGGCCGCGTTCCCACAGAACGCGACCTTCGGTGCGGTCGAACAGCATGAAGTAATAGTCGTAGTCAAACTCATCACCAGGGTCGGCGGCCATGACAACGTACCGTTCGCCGGGAGAGATGGCTTTCGGATGCCAGGCCCACTCCGCGTGGAACTCCCCGGCGGCTCCGTCGAGCATTGCGCCGATGTCCGCCTCGGCGATCCGGCCCCTTCCCGGCTCGTAGCGGAACAGCGCGCCGTAGTCGCGATGCAGGTAACCGCAAAGGAAGTTCGAGGTCAACTCGGCGCCGTAGAGCTCTTCCCAGTCGTGGTAGGTCAGCCGTTCGCCGTCCTCGGTCACCACCGCCCGGTGCTGGATGAAGGCCGCATACCTCCCGTCCGGGCTGATCTCGACCGGGTCGTGGTTGTTCCGGCGTATGTCGAGAGCGTGGGACCAGAACTCGCCTCGCGGGGCCTTGTAGGAAGCCACTGCCGCACTCCCGCTCGGATGGTGCCCGACTTCAATCTGCCGCCTGCTCCCGTCGAACATGCCCTGGGAGGTGGAGTACCACATACGGTGCAGCGAGTGGAGATAGGTGATCACCTCCGTGTAGATGTCTTCGACATCGGCTACCTCCGCGGCACGATAGAAGGTGCCGCCCGAGAGCTCGGCGATCTCGCTCATCGTGGCAGTGTCCACGCCCTCACCGAGCGCGATGGTGAAGACGCGTACGCCCTCACCGGCGAGCCGCTCCTTTAGAGCGTCGTAGGTGTAGGCGGTGCTGTTCTCATCCTCGCCGTCGGATAGTACGAGTACCGCCTTCATGCCCTCGCGCGAGGCCAGGTGATCGAAGGCAGTTGCAACCGCGTCATAGAGTGCCGTGCCGCCTCCCACCTCGATCTCCTCGAGGGCCGAGCGCATGGCGCCGGGATCATCGGTGAATGATCGCCGTGTGACGACCGCGCTGTCGAAGTCGACGATCTCGGCCCGGTCCTGATCGTCGAACTGATCGATGAGCATGCGCGCCGCTTCGAGCACCTCCTCCAGCGATCCTTCCATGCTGCCGCTGGAGTCGATGATCACCGAAATATGCGCCGGGGCGTGATCATCGTCCTCGAAACTCCACGGCCGGTGTTCGACACCGCCCTCGTAGATCGACACCTGGTCGGGTACCCACATAGCTCCGGCCGGCTGACCGGCTGAATCGTTGGTCGAGTAGTAGACGATGTTGACCGGAAACTCGCTGGCATCTACCCACTCCACCGACACGTCCGTGATGTCCTGTGCCGCAGCAGTCACCGGCAGCAGCGCAAGCAGGATGGCGAACAGCCCCACGATCGCCCATGGTTGTATTGCCCGCATATGCACCCCCTCACGTACTATTGTAGCAGCGGCCTCCGGCGCCGTCGACTTTCTATGAGGTTTTCCGTTCGAGAGACTCTTTGAAACCGGCATCTCTTGTCAAATTTTAAATTGAACTTGAAATTTGGTTCAGCGCCTGCCGGACTTGTTGTCCTGGGTTCAGGCATTCGCCGATCGAGAGAACAGCCCCGGACAGTTTGTTGTCACCGGGAGCAACCAACCGCTATTGGGTGAAGCTATTTCGCAGTCGCTGGCAGGACGCACAAGCGTACATCGACTTCTCCCACTGTCGATGGAAGAACTGGCGACGGCAGAGATATCGGCGTCGAGGGACGATCTGTTGGTAAACGGGTTCCTCCCGCGGCTCTACGACGCTTCGCTCCGGCCGGGGGAGTTCTACAGTGCCTATTTCGCGACCTACGTCGAGCGGGATCTCCGGCAGCTCATCAACGTCCGCGATCTGAGCCGTTTCGAAGCGTTCATGCGACTTCTGGCGGGACGCGTAGGCCGGCTCATCAACCTCTCAGCCCTGAGTAACCATGTGGCAGTAACGTCGACAACTCTCGGTGATTGGTTGAGTGCTCTGGAGGCTTCGTTTCTCGTGCTGCGGGTCACCCCCTATCACGAAAACCTCGGGAAGCGTCTGGTCAAAACACCGAAACTCTACTTCACCGAGCCGGGACTCCTGGCGTGGCACCCCCAGATCGAGACACCCGCCAGGCGGCGCGTGACCCGCTTCTCGGCAATATTTATGAAAATCTCGTTGTCGTCGAGGCGTTCAAGGCGGCCTACAATCGCGGCCTCGAAGTAGACCTGATCCGCGAGTTCCAGCGCCGCCCCTTCGCGATGGAGATCAAGGCCGCAGCAACATTCAGCCCCGAAATGCTTACTCAGCTGGAGCACTTCCGCCA
>JAAAOH010000181.1 GCA_009908925.1 Spirochaetota bacterium
GCCATGCTCATCGGATCACCTCCTGCCGCGCACGTGTTGGCGAGCATGGCAATACTTGCGGTGTCGGTCGTGCTGACCACGTGGCTCTCGGCGCGCATCTTCCGCGTGGCGATCCTCGCCTCGGGGATGCGACCATCCTTGAAACAGTTGTTGAAGTTTGCCCGGGGATGACGGCGTGCGGTTTACACCCGCCGCGCCCGAGCGTAGAATCACGCGGATTGGAGGCACATGGCACACGTAGCTATTGTGGGTGCCGGCGTGATGGGGACGGCGCTGGCATGGCCGCTTTCGGACAACGGACACCGCATCTCTCTTGTCGGCACGCCCCTGGACCGGGAGATCATCGATGAGGCGCGGAGCCGCCATCGACACCCGAAGCTCGGTCGCGAGCTCCCGCCGGGGGTGACGGCGTACCACACCGAGGAGTTGGCCGCGGCAATTGAAGACGCGGATCTCATCGTATCCGGGGTCAACTCCTGGGGAGTGGACTGGATCGCAGACGCCCTCGCGGAGAGTCTGAAGCGGGGCCGGGATGTTATCGGCGTCACCAAGGGGTTTCGCTCTGATGATGCCGGCGAGATAGAGATATTCCCGAGGGTTCTCGCCGGGCAAGCTCCTGCCTCGATACGGGAGCACAGCAACTTCATGGCCGTCGGCGGCCCGTGCATCGCCGGAGAGCTTGCAGGCAGGCGACAGAGCTGCGTGGTGTTTGCTGCCGAAGAGAAAGAAGCGGCGGAACGCGTCGCGCGCCTGTTTCGCACGGGCTACTACCACATCTGGCCGTCCGCGGACCTGTGGGGCCTGGAGCTCGCGGTTGCTCTCAAGAACGCCTACGTCCTCGGTGTCGGAATGGCGAACGGGATGCTCGAAGCGGCAGGCGGTGCCGACCACGCGGGAGCGGTCATGCATAATCCCGCGGCAGCGACCTTCGCCCAGGCGCTCTACGAAATGGAACAGATCCTCACGGCCCTCAACGGCACGCCGGCGCACGCTCATGGGCTTCCCGGCGCGGGTGACCAGTACGTTACGGCCATGGGCGGTCGTACCCTGCGGCTGGGGACGCTCATCGGCCGGGGCTACCGCTACAGCCAGGCGCGCGAGATGATGGCCGGGGAAACACTGGAGACGGTTGCCATCATTGAGTCCATGTCACGGGTGTACCCCCGACTGCGAAAGCAGGGAGTATTGCGCGACGATGAACTGCCGCTCATCGAGACGCTGATCGCCGCGATCACAAGAGACGAAGTAGTCACGCTTCCGTGGGAGCGGTACTTTGCGTCGATGTGAGACTCAGCCCTCGACCTCGGCAAGAAGCGCTTCGATGTGAATCCGTACATCCGCCGGCCACTCTGAAATCCGTCGCCGTAGTTCGTCCCACTCCGCACGATACAGTGAGCGGGATGCTTCTTCGAAGCCCGGGAGATCGCCCGTCATCATCCACATGAAGGTGCCGATCGCATCAATCTGTTTGCGGCGCTCGTCCTCGGGTGCTTCGGCCTTCCGCGCGGCTTCGATCAGCCTGCGAACGGTCGCGGATGCGCTCCTCGGCTGGGCCGCAAGCCACTCCCAGTGTCGGGGTAGCAGGCAGAGCTCATTGCACTCCACGCCGAGCTTCGGACGTCCGCGCCGGGGGCGTTCGCGCTCGGCACGAACACGGTTCAGAACCTCTTCCACCGTGCCTCGAAGGTCGATGTCGAACTGCCGACCGGTTTCATTGTCGAATACGATTACCGATTGCTCCGGGCCGTCGAGGCGCTTCTCTTTGATGCTCGTGACGACCGCCTGCAAAGAGCCGGTACCGATGTGTTCGAGGCCGTGAAAGGCCGTGAAGGTTGATGTCTTGTTCATGCGTGATTTTAACCCGGAACAAAAGTTATGTAAATAACTTCCGGGTAAAAATCGATAAGCACTGTCGCATCCCGACACCGTTTGCCCATCCGCCGCGCGAAGCAGTATGATCGAAGTATAGACGAGGCCCGTGCCGACCACCGCCGCGGGCACGCCGGGAGGGTTACATGGGTGTTATGAGAGTAGTTGCGGTTCTTCTCCTGCTTCTTGGCGCAACCGGGTTCGTTGCCGCCCAGGGCAGCCAATCGGCCGACGTCCCCGCGCTCGACGGGTTCTCACGCGGTAGAGCCGGCGGCGTGGACGTGCAGTGGCGTGTCGACGGCGATATGCTCGAGGTGCAGATGGCGGCCAACACCACCGGCTGGGTGTCGGTGGGCTTCGATCCATCGCGGATGATGGCGGATGCGAACATGGTTATCGGCTATGTCGAGAACGGCGAGGTGATCATTGCCGACGACTACGGTACCGGCGCCACCAGCCACGATCGGGACACGAATCACGGAGGCACCAATGACGTCACGGTGGTCGACGGTCGGGAGGTGGACGGCACCACGATCATTCGCTTCACGATCCCGCTCGATTCGGGTGACGAAATGGACAAAGCACTCGCCTCGGGGACCACGTATACCGCGCTCGCCTCCCACGGCCCCGATGGCGCAGATGACTTCAACACCTATCATGCCGACCGCGGCAGTTTCGAGCTCGAGCTCTGAGGCTGTGGTCTGAACGCCGTGATCGCACTGTGATCGATACCAGGGACCCGTTTATGGCGTCGTGGCACCGCCGAGGTCGATGATTTCCTCGAGCCTGACACCGCCCTCCTCGTCGTAGATCCGCGCGCGGATACTGAGCTCTCCGTCCTCGTGGAACAGCGCGAGCTCGCCTACATTGTGGTGCAGGTAGTAGCCGTCGACGCGATTGGCGTTGGCGGTGGGGACCTCGTGCGGGTAGCGCCTGTTTATGCCGCTCGAGGTCATATCGTAGAAGTACCGCCGGCCGGTGCCCGCCGCGTCGGTGCGGCCGACCGGGGCGGGTACGCGTGATATTTCCGCGAAGTGGCGATCGCCCGAAATAAAAACCGCTGCACCACCGGAGTCCGCCACCAGAGAGAGAAGCCGCTCGCGCTCATGGGGGAAGTTTGCCCAGCTTTCCCACCCGTGGTGAGAGGCAAGCACCTGTATGCTCGAGGCGATGATTCTGAGCTCGGCCGGTCGTTCGAGCGTGCGCTCGAGCCACTGCCACTGCTCGGCGCCGAGGATCGTTCCGTCGTCGCTCTGCGCGTAGGGCCCTTTTCCCTGCGGGCGGGGCCGGGCGCGGGTTAGGGGGCTGCGGAAGCTTCGCGTGTCGAGTAGAACCAGTTGAATGGCCCCGTCAGCGAGTCGGGCGCTTCCATAAATGCCGGGACGGGACGCTGCAGGCCCGTCGATGTCCCAGAAGTTCTCGAAAATGTGCTCCGACGCCTCGCGAGCGGGGAAGTCCGCACCGGCGTCATTCGCCCCGTAGTCGTGGTCATCCCAGACGGCATGGACGTGCGTCGTTTGCCACAGCTCCCTGAAGAGGTCACTGCGTCCAAGCCGGTCGTAGGCGTCCTGTATCTGAACGGGATTCGTACTGTCGGCATACACGTTGTCCCCGAGAAAGACGAAGGCGTCCGGCTCTCGCGCAATGGCCACCCCGAGCGCGGGGTGGGCACGGTTCTGCCAGAGGCAGGAGCCGAACATAATAACCTCATCGGGTGCATCGTCCCGCGACTGAGCAGGAAGGGATGCGGCGATGACGAGGAAGAGGGCAACCGCCGCGGCAGCGCACGTCCCCGGCGTGAAGGTGGCGGCCGGGGTGCAGCAACGTCTCATCACCTAACTCATCTGGTCCGGGTGCGGACCTATGCGTGTTGCGGTGTCCAGGCCGTCGAGGCGCCCCATGTCCTCTGCAGAGAGCTCGAAGCCGAATACCTCGGAGTTCTCCCTGATGCGATCGCGGTTCGTGGAGCGGGGCAGGGTGACCACGCCGTGCTGGAGGTCCCAGCGCAGGAGGATCTGAGCCGGAGTGTGCTTGTGCTTCGCAGCGAGATCCTGGATGACCTCGTTATCGAGGAATCGTGCCCGCGTGAGTGGGCTCCACGCCTCATGCTGAATGCCGTGTTCGCGATCGAAATCGAGAAGCTCTTTCTGCAGCAGGAAGGGGTGGAACTCGACCTGGTTCACCATCGGGGCGACCCTGGCGTCCGCCATCAGATCCTCGAGATGATGGGTGAGGAAGTTGCTCACACCGATAGCACGAGCCTTGCCCTCGTCGTAGAGCTTTTCGAACGCGCGCCAGGTGTCCTTGTACGTGCCCTTGATGGGCCAGTGCACCAGATAGAGGTCCACGTAGTCCATCTGGAGGCGGTTCAGACTCTGCTCGAATGCCTCGAGAGTTTTATCGTAGCCCTGCTCGTCGTTCCAGACCTTGGTCGTCACAAACAGGTCGCTGCGGGAGATCCCGCTTTCCTTTATGGCTTTGCCGACGCCGTCTTCGTTTCGGTAGAACGAGGCGGTGTCGATGTGCCGGTAGCCGGCTTCCAGGGCCCGGGTGACCGCCTGTTCGACTTCCTTGCCGGGCTCCACCTGGAAAACCCCGAATCCGACCCAGGGAATCTCTACTCCGTTGTTCAGTTTCGCAGTGCTCGTCAGGTCCATTGTTGTTCTCCTCTCTGTAACTGGTTTGGTAAGTCGCGTAACAGGATAAAAGCTACCGGCGCCGCGGAGAGAAGTCAAAAACGCGCCTGCTTTGGGGCTGCGGCACCCACCGCCGGGCTGCGGCACCCGGTGCCCGGCATGTCCCGCCCGCGCTCACCCCGCACGCTTCCTGAATCGCGCCGCCGCAAGGGCCAGGATCGCGAGTCCGAAGACGGCAAGGGCCAGCGCCTCATCCCAGAGCACCGCGAGGCCCGCACCTTTGAGAAAGATGCCGCGGATGATCACGAAGAAGTAGCGCAGCGGCAGCAGATAGGTGATGTACTGGATGGACCGCGGCATGCTCTCGATGGGAAAGGCAAAGCCCGAGAGGAAGAACATCGGCACCATCACGAAGAACACCGAGGTCATCATCGCCTGCTGCTGATTGTTGGAGACAGTCGAGATGAGGAGCCCGAGGCCCAGCGTGGTTGCGAGAAAGAGGAGCGACATCGCCAGAAGGAGCGCCACGCTTCCCACGAACGGCACCCGAAAGAGGAAACGCGACACGGCGATTACCAGAAGCACATCCACAAAGCCGATGATCACGAAGGGAATGAGCTTACCGATGATCAGCTCCCGTGGCTTGATCGGGGTCACGTTCAGCTGCTCGAGCGTGCCGAGCTCCTTTTCCTTCACGATGGCAAGCGAGCTCAGAAGCATCGTAATCACCATGAGAAGCAGGGCAAGAATGCCGGGGACCATGAAGTTCTTGCTCTCGAGCTCCGGGTTGAACCAGACTCGTGGTTGTGCCCGCACCGGCGCCTGCGGCCCGCCGGCGGCGGGCCCGGCCCCGGCGTCGCCTGCAGTGCCGCCGTACCCGCGCCGCATGAGCTCTCGCTGGTACTCCTGGACGATGATGTTCGCATAGTTCAGCACCGAGGTGCCGGTGGTCGAGTTCGCCCCATCGACGAGGAGTTGCAATTGCGCGGCCTCCGCCCGCAGGAGGTCGCGCGAGAAGCCCGAGGGTATGACGATCACAGCCGAGGCCTCACCGGTTACCAGTGCCTGCTCAGCTGCTTCCGGGCTCTCGAGCCCGGAGGCGCGATTGAAGTAGTCGGTGGCGAAGAAGCGTTCGGTGAGCTCCCGGCTCACCGCCGTGTTGTCCCGGTCCATTACCGCGGTGGGGACGTGGCGCACGTCGAGGTTCGCAGCGTAACCGAGGAGAATGAGCTGAATCACCGGTGCGATCAGAACGATGGGCAGCATCTTCCTGTCCCGCCTGAGCTGGAGAAACTCCTTTCGTATGAGATAGGGGAAGACGCTCATGCCAGCACACTCCGCGTTCGAAGGCGAAAGATGCCGGCGCCGACGGTTGCGGCGGCGAAGATGGCGAGAAGGAGAACATCCGGCCAGAAGACCATCACGCCTGCGCCTTTGAGCATGATCGCCCGCAGGGCCGAGAGGTAGTAGCGGGCGGGAACGAGGTAGGTGACCGCCTGGATGGGAACGGGCATGTTCTCTATGGGAAAGACAAAGCCGGAGAGAATGAAGGAGGGGAGGAAGGTCGAGAGAATGGCGATGAGAAACGCGACCTGCTGCGTTTCTGCGATGGAGGAGATGAATATGCCGAGGCCGAGACACGCGAAGAGAAACAGCAGCGTGACGCCCGCGAGCCAGAGGAGACTCCCGGCGACGCCGACATCGAAAAAGAAGTAGCTCGCGACAAAGATCGAAGCCGCAATCACGGCGGAGATCACCATGTAGGGCAGGGTCTTCCCGAGTATGAGATCAACCGGTCGCAGCGGAGAGGCCGCGATCTGCTCGAGGGTGCCGAGCTCCTTCTCGCGCACCACCGACAGCGCCGTGGAGATGACCGCGGTGACAACGAGAATGAATGCCACCAGTCCGGGGATGAGATACTGGTTACTCTCGAGCTCCGGGTTGAACCACACCCTGGGCCGGTAGTCGATCGGGAGCACTTGCGCCGTATCGACACCGAGCCGCGCCTCCTGCAGCGATCCGGCGTAGTCGATTACGACCGCCTGCATGTAGCCGAGAAGCGCCGAGCCGGTCGTGCCGTTGGTGCCGTCGATGAGAACCTGCACCGTCGTGTCTTCTCCGCGCAGGATCCGCTTCGAGAAGTCCCCGGGGATAACCAGGGCGCCTTGCACCGTTTCGTCGAGGAACATCGATTCCAGCTGTCCCGTGTCGTCGGTGAAATAGGCGAGGTCGAAGTACTCGCTGTGGGAGAATCCGCGAATGAGCTCGCGGCTCTGTCGACTCTTGTCGTGGTCCACCACCGCGATGGGGGCGTTTTTGACGTCCAGGCTGATGGCGTAGCCGAACATGACCAGCAGAAAGACCGGCACGAAGAGCAGGACTCCGAGGGTGCGCGTGTCTCGAATGATCTGTCGCAACTCCTTCTTCACTACCGCCTGTATCATCACGCCCTCGCTCCTTCGACTTCCCGACTGATGACATGGAGGAAGACGTCTTCAAGCGACGGCAGGATCTGCTCCACCCGGGACACGTCGATTCCGGCCTCCCCGAGCACCCGGCGAATCGCCTCGGAAGCCTC
>JAAAOH010000066.1 GCA_009908925.1 Spirochaetota bacterium
CGATGGAGCACCTCGGTCACCAGGGTATCCTTGCGGTCGACCTGGTCGAGGATCCTGGTTGCCAGCGTGAGCGCCGTCCCCGAGGGGCTGTCCTTCTTGTGTTTGTGATGCGCCTCGTGGAGGAGCAGATCGTAGTCGGGAATGCGATTCACCAGGCGGGCCGCATCGGTGACGATCTTCATGAAGAGGTTCGCGCCGATTGAGAAATTCGCACCGATGAGGTATCCGATACCCGCCTCGGCGACCACGTCGCGCACCGCATCGAAGTCACCCGTCCAGCCGGTCGTCCCGACCACCGCCGGCACGCCGGCCGCGGCGTATGCCCGCGCGTTCTCCAGCACCGATGCGCCGTCTGCGAACTCGATGACCACATCCGCATTCGCGAGGTTGCCCGCATTCGGCCGGTCGTGGTCCGCGGCGTCGGAGTGTGGATCGATGCGGGCGACGATCTCGTGGCTGCGGCGCTCGAGCACACGCTCCACTTCGTGGCCCATGCGACCGTATCCGCATATTACCGTTTTCATGATGCAGTCCCTCTGTTATCCCTGGCAGAGCGTGGCGGCCGCGGTGTTCACGATGTCCTCGACGCTCGCGCCCCGAGACAGGTCGCTCACCGGCTTCGCGAATCCCTGCAGGAAGGGACCGTAGGCTTCAGCCCCGCCGAGTCGCTGCACCAGTTTGTATCCGATGTTTCCGGCATTGAGGTCGGGAAAGACAAGGACGTTGGCCCGACCGGCAACCGGCGAGTCCGGCGCTTTCTTCTTGCCGACCCCCTCGACTACCGCCGCGTCGAGCTGCAGCTCGCCGTCAACCGCAAGGTCGGGAGCCTTCTCCTTCACCAGAGCGAGCGCTTCGCGTACCTTCTCGACGAGCTCATGGTCGGCGGATCCCTTCGTGGAGAAGGAGAGCATGGCTACAACGGGATCGGCCTCGAGGAAGATGCGGCAGGACTGTGCCGCCGAAATGGCTATCTCCGCGAGCTGCTCCGCGGTGGGGTCGGGAATTGTCGCGCAGTCGGAGAAGATCAGATGACCGTCGGCGCCCCACTTGGGATCCGGAGTCTTCATGACGAAGCATGAGGAGGCTGATTTCACTCCGGGCGATGTCTTGATGATAGTGAAGGAGGCGCGAAGCACGTCGGCGGTTGAGCTTTCCGCACCGGCCACCATGGCATCGGCATCTCCGAGACGGACCATCATCGCCCCCCACTTCAGCGGGTCGATGATTTCAGCCTTCGCCGTCTGCATGTCCATGCCCTTGTGCTTTCGCAGCTCATAGTACTCGGTTGCGTAGGTTTCGAGCTTTTCCGAGGATGCGGGATCGACCAGTGTCGCCGCGGAGATATCGGCACCTTCGTTCTTCGCCGCAGCCTGTACCTTGTCGGGTGCGCCGATGAGCGTCAGCGACGCGACCATCCCCTCACCCAACAGGGTTGCCGCCGCCTTAAGGGTGCGCGGCTCGAGGCCCTCCGGCAGGACGAGGTTGCGGGATAGCTCCTTTGCTTTGGCTTGCATGCGTTCTACGAAATCCATGTACCGCTCCTTGGCTGTTTGCAATCAATCATAGCAAGTTTCGGCGGGTCTATAAAGTGGCACAGACCGCGTGGCGGCGTCACCGCGGGGTCAGGGCGTGGCCGCGTTGCGCGCAGGCGCGAAAACCGCTACTATCTCGCCCATGCAAGTCGGTGTATACGGTCTCGGACGCTTCGGCTCTTTCTGGGCGGAGGTCCTCGCACAGCACTTCCAGGTGAAGGCATACAATCGCAATCCGGAGCGCACTACCCCGGAGGGCGTGGAGCGCGTCTCCCTTGCCGAGCTCGGTGAGTGCGATACAATCTTTCTCTGCGTGGCGATATCGGCCATGGAGCCGGTGGTGCGCGAGCTCGCTCCGTACCTCGGAGCCGGCAACACGCTCGTTGATACCTGCTCGGTCAAGGTCTACCCGGTCGAGGTGATGCGCCGCCACGTCCCCGAGAACGTCGGCATTCTCGCCACCCACCCGATGTTCGGTCCGGACTCCGCCGGGGACGGCCTTGCCGGCCTGCCCCTGATCTACTGGCCGGAGCGCCTCGACGAGGAGACCGCAGCTCATTGGGTGGACTGGTTCGGTCGGATCGGGCTGCGAACCATTCGGATGAGCCCCGACGAGCACGACCACGAGGCTGCCTACACCCAGGGCATCACCCACTTCATCGGTCGGGTTCTCGACGACCTCTCGGTTCAACCGAGCCCGATCGGCACCATGGGCTATCGGAAAATACTCGAAGTCGTGGAGCAGACCTGCAATGACCCGGTGCAGCTCTTCCTCGACCTGCAGCGCTACAATCCCTACACCACGGAGATGCGCGCCAAGCTCAAGGCATCGCTCGAGCGCGTTCTCGCCCAGTTCGAAGAGTAGGGAATGCGGCACGGGCGCGCGTGCGTACCGGCGTGATGCGGGCGCCTGCCGCGCGCGCCGCTCATCTCATGTGCAGAAGGACCCCGACCGAGGAGAGCAGATAGGGCTCGACCTCCCGATCGAGCCAGGCGTCGGTAAGACGCTCGATGCGATAGTATACCGAAAGCGACCCCGCAGCGCCCGGCGAGCGGTAGCCGACGGCAGCCGCCCAGTCCACCGCGGGGGAGTCAATTCCCTCCACGTTCGTTCCCTCGGTTTCCCTGAAAATGAGCGATACATACCCGTCGACGAAGAGCGACCCGTATTGGACATACGAGACCGGCTCGAGATGGAGCCCGCCGGTGACGCGTCCGCGATCGACGAAGGCAGCGCTCTCGACGAAGAGCGAGGGCACGTTGATCTCGCCCTCGAGGTTCACACGAAGGTGGGAGGAGAGCCCCGGGTGCTGCCACTCGAGAACCGGCGCATCGTACGAGGCGCCGGCCATCAGTGCGTCATGTATGGGTGTGCGTCCGGCCCCGCCGTCGACCTCGTGTGTGCAGTCATGCCGCCAGCCGCCGTAGACCACGACCGGGTCGATCCGATAGGAGGCAAGCAACCGCAGATCGGTGGTGAGGTGCCTCGGTGAGAAGGCGAGGGGATTGGTGTACTCCTCGAGATGCCGCGCCTGGTAGAGCATGCGGACCGTGCCGCTCACCGCAAATCGCGGGGCAGCATACAGGTCCGCCCGTGCTCCGAGCTCAAAGTCCGTCCCGAACTCCGGCGTTTCGTCGCGGTCGGTGTACCAGCGGTAGTCGGCCCAGGTTTGGCTGCCGGCAAGGAAGGCACGGTCGGCGGTAAACGGAAGCGTCGGGGCCACCGGAGGAAGCCGCAATACCTCGGCGTAAGCGCCTGTTATCGAGGCAAGCAGCAGAAAACCCACCACCCCGATGCGGAACGATGGACGTGTATGCATCGACATGACCGGATCGTAGCACTCTGCGGCGACGTGCACAACTTCGATGCGACCCGATTCGGGCGTCATCTCGGTATTATGCCCGTTCATTCGCCGTTCCTCACAGGTTGACACCCCCCGCCCCCGGTGCTACGTTTTCACCCAATCACGCTATGGCAAATCTGCGCATTAAGAGTATAGACGAGGCGGATATCGACACGGTTCTCTCCGAAGACATTGAGTTCGAGGGAGAGCTGGTGTTTCACGATCCGCTGCTCATAAAAGGGACCTTCAGCGGGGAGATTCGCTCATCCGGCGATCTCTTCATCAACGAAACTGCGAATGTCGATGCCAAGATCGAGGCGCAGACGGTGTCGGTGAAGGGGCGCGTGACGGGCGACGTTCAGGCCCACACGAGACTCGAGCTCTTCGAAACGGCCCGCATCACCGGTAACATCCGCACGCCCGATCTGTTTGTGCAGAGCGGCTGCCTCATAAACGGCACCTGTCGCATGGGTCCGGAAGAGGCGCATGCAGCAGGAGACGGCAATGCGTAGGCTCTGCCTGGTTTTCACCCTTCTAATCGTTGCGGGGCCCCTGTGGACGCAGCAGCGACAAGACGCCCTGGAGCTGTATCGAAACCGGAACTTCGAAGCCGCGATCGAGGTCACGCTCCAGGAGATCGAGGAACAGCCGCGCAACATGGATGCCTACACCGTGCTCGGCTGGAGCCTCCTTGCGCTCAATCGCTATGAGGACGCGCTGCAGTACGGGCTTCGGGCTCTCGAGATCTCGCGGTTCGACTCCCGCATCATCCATATCGTCGCCGAGTCCCATTATTTCCTCGGAAACTACCTCGACGCCCTCGGATACTTCGAGGAATACATCGCGGTCGCGCCGACCGGCAATCTCGTCGATCAGGTCTACTTCGCAATGGGCGAGATCTTCCTGCGCTTCGGCGAGTATCATCATGCCGACGCCGCCCTGTCGACTGCCGTGTATCTTGACGGGAATATCGCCTCGTGGTGGAGCCGCCTGGGGTTTGCCCGCGAGCAGGCCGAGGACTACGAGTATGCCCTCGATGCCTACGACAGAGCCCTGCAGCTGAACCCGAACCTCGCAGAGGCAGCGCGGGGTCGGGAGCGGGTGCAGGCGCAGCTCGCCGGATAGGCGCAGACGTCGGTAGCAGCCACGTTGCGCTGCCGGGAGGCTGCGCCCGGGCCGCGGCAGGCCGCTATCCTTGTTATCTCCATAATGTCTTTTCTCGCTTGGAACACACGCCGTCTGTGCTATACTGTGGCAGGGAGGCGTCGCCTCTCACTTATATCTGCGGCACTTCGTGTCGATAGGACTAGCGTATGTCTCGTGCAAAGACCCTTCTGCTGGGTACGGTGACACTACTGCTGCTTGCCGGTTGCGAGCAGTTCTTCACCAATAATCTCTTCTCGGGGTTGCAGCGCGACCCCTCGAATCTCCCGTTCGAGCAGCAGGTTGCCTACGCCGAGAGCGCGCTGAACTCCGGCGACAAGGACGCCATGGCCGACGCGTACGACGCGCTCTCTGATTCACTCGATGACCGCAACAACAAGGATGCCGATCTCAACAGCCTGGCCGCAGAGCTTGCGATCGGCGCTTCGGGGCTGACCGACACCGTGCCGGAGCTGGCCGACGCGGCCATTAACGGGAATTTTTCGAATCAGACCGAGCTGGCCAACGCCATCAACGACGAACTCGACGATGTGGACTACACCTATATCGATGAAGCCAAAAAGCAGCTGGACGCGATCAAGGCAAACGGCGGAGAGGTCAGTGCGGAACAGTACCTGTTCGTGGCGACGGGCCTTATCATGAAAGAGGGAGAGAACGCCGGTGGAGTCGAAAACCTGGATGGCACGGCCGGAAACGGTCAGGAGTCCAGCGACTTCATCGATGATGCGATTGCAGATCTGCAGGCACGGGGCGATAGCTCCGATCTGCTCGACGAGTTGGCGACACTGTACTAGTCGTGCCGAAAGCTGAAAGGACAATCGTGTGAGCAAGGAGACCAAGTGAACCGCAGCCGCCGCCGTGCCACATCAATCAGCACACTCACCGTCCTGACTGCAGCCGTCCTGTTGTGCGGCGCGTCGGAGCGGGCTACCGCGGAGGCCAGGCTGCTGCCGGAAGAGACGGTGTCCATTCCCTCCGCGCGGGTGAGCTCCATGGGAGGCACACACGCCGCGCTCTCGGACGATCTTTCGACGTTCTTCTCGAATCCGGCCGGTTTTCGCACGGCAGAGCCGACCTTTCAGGCCGCCGAGCTGGGGCTGCGCGTTCGCGGGCCGGCGTTCACCATCGCCAACCTCATAATCGAGGGATCGCAGGAAAATATCGATGATGTTCTCACCTCGCCGGAGGTTGCCGAGCTCTTCTCGAATCTGTACACCGACGTCTCGCTCATTGGACCGCTTTCCTACGGTTTCGTCGGGGACGGACTCGGGTTTCTGGTTTCGAACAACAACGGAATGTCGATCGAATCCATCGGCACCTCCACCCTCGGCATAAACATCTATCAGCGCCTCGTGCTTGCGGGCGGATTCGGCCTGAACATCCCCCTCGGTGAAGAGCCTGAGAGCGGACTCGATGTCGGATTTCTGCTGAAGGGATTCTTCACCGGCCGCTCCGGCCTTACCTCGAGCGTGCTCGAGTTGCCCGATACCCTCGGCTCACTTGGCCCTGGCGCCATCATGGATGAACCCTTCGATTTGACCACAGGCATGGGCGTGGATCTCGGGTTGAGGTATGTTCCCGTCGCTCCCCTAACGCTCGGGCTGACCGTGCAGAACCTGCTCGCGCCGGCGGTAGTGAACGAGTACACCTCGCTCTCGGGTTTCCTCGACAATGAGCCCCCGGTCGATCGCGTGCGGGCGCGTGTCCCGCAGAACATCTCTTTTGGCTTGATGTATCGTCCCGATCTCGGGCCGTCGGTATCCCGGCACATAAGCGACCTCAAGCTGCTCTTCGACTATCGCGACATTTTCGATTTCTGGATTGCGCCGAAACAGGCGGAGAATATCGTGCTGAAGTTCGGCCTCGGCACCGAGATCACCCTTCTTCGTGTGCTCGACCTTCGCGCCGGTCTGGCCCGGGGCCTGCCTGCGGCGGGGCTCGGCATTGACTTTCACGTGATGGAGTTCGACCTCGCCGTCTACGGCTCGGAGCTCTCCACCGAGCCCGGCTTCCGCTCGGTCTACAACGTCGCCCTCGGATTCCGCTTCGCCTGGTAGGTGAGTCCGCGGTGCGTGGGTCTCGGGTTCGAATCCCGGGCGGCTCAGTTTCTTTGCACGCCACGGAGCTTGATCCGTGGATCTCCCTTGCCCTCCGCTACCGCTTTTGCCTCTGATTTGTGAGACGCCAGACAGAACGCACCGGTAGTCTCCTGGACTCCGAACCCTCCAGATGAACACGCACAGTTGCCCCGCAGGACGGAGGTCCTTCTCTCGGCGCTGTCGGTCGTCGGTGTGGCCACCTTCGTGTGATGTTGATTCACCCCTGTGATCCAAGGGCACTCCACAATGTGCGTTGCGGACCGGAAACGATCGCCTTACCCTTTCTGGAGCTGCGACTTATGGCTGTCCCGTTGGTTGGCACGTTTGTTGCAATGTATGGAGAATCCCATGCGAAGACCGGCGACCCG
>JAAAOH010000303.1 GCA_009908925.1 Spirochaetota bacterium
CACTGCGTCGGTGCAGCGGCTCACCGCTGGACATCGCTACGGGCTCTCCGTCCATGACCCGCCGTATAACGTGCACATCTCCGGTGCCGGGGCTCGGGGCAGCACGGGGGATGCCGGCGCCGCCATGCCCTCCCTCGCCGCCCGCAGTCCCGACGACTACCTGGCGTTTTCGCGGGCGTGGATCTCCAACGCCGTTTCCGCGCTGGCAGACCACGCGCACTTCTACCTCTGGACGGGCGCGGATCAGCGCGCCGGGTTCCACCCGCTTCCGGAGCTCATGCTTCTGCTTCGCGAGTTCGAGGAGCTCGACGCGCGGAGCATGATCACCCTTCGCAATCAGCGAGGCTACGGGACAAGCAAGAACTGGATGGCGGTCCGCCAGGAGCTTCTCTACTATACCCGCGGCACGCCGCTGTTCGAGGTACAGTACACCGCCATTCCCCGTCTGCTTCGCGGGTACTACAAGACGGTCGGGGGAGAGCACACGGAGAACAGCGAGCGAAACCGCTCGCCCTTCATACGCCCGGGGAATGTGTGGGTAGATCTGCAGCAGGTATTCTATCGCCTCGAGGAGAACGTGCCGGGCGCATACGCACAGAAACCGCTCGACGCGGTCCGGCGCATCATCCGAAGCGCGCCGACGGAATCTGTGCTCGACCTCTTCGCCCACAGCGGCACGACGCTCCTTGCCGCCGAGCTCGAGGGCAGGCGCTGCGACACCGCCGATATCGACCCCGTCTTCGCCGAAATCACCATCCGCCGACTCGAGCACTACCGCCGAACCGGGCGCACCGGCTGGCAGTGGCATTCTCCGTTTCCGGAAGCAGGCACCTACAACGACATCTCGTAGATCCGGTGGCGCTTGTAGACTTCGCTGCCGAGCCGCTCGAGGTCGCTCTGCATGAGCTCGGTGGACTCCGCCACCTGCGTCACATCGGCATGAACGAAGTCGCGGCTCTTCGCGGTACGCTCGAGCTCATGGTACAGGAGCGCGTTGCCGCCGAGACGCTGATACTCGGGCAGGATGCCCGCGCCGTTTATCACGAGGTCCTTCGTGCGCTTGAACTCACGCATGATGTCCAAGACGGCCCAGGGCGTGAGGCGGCCTCCGGAGCGCCGCAGTGCCTCGGAAACATCGGGGAAGGCAAGGAGGAATCCGACGTACTCGTCGTCGTAGGTGAGAATCTTGATGAGCTCGGGGTCGGCGACGTCGAGCAGGTCGGAGGCGAGCGCGTCGAGTTCGGCCTGGGTCAACGGATAGTTCTGCAGATGCCCCGCGAGGGAGCGGTTGAACATCGGCACCACCTCTGCCGCGACGGCCTTGAGCTCGGCCTTCGAGGAAAAGCGCAGCACCGAGAAGCGCCCCCTCGCGAGGACCTTCTCCGCCACCGAACGCACTTTGGCGGGAAGCTCGAAGGTCGGCGGATGGAGTCTGGAGGAAAGCATATCGACGCGCTTCGCCATCCCCTGCCGCTCGAGATGGTCCCGGTAGTAGGGGTAGTTGTAGCTCATCATCGTCATGGCGGCGCGATGCTCGAAGCCGTCCACGAGCACCCCGTGGCCGGCTGCCCCACCGGAGAGCATGGGTCCGGCGATACCATCACAGCCGCGATCGAGGGCCCACTCTCGGGTTGCGGCAAACAGGGCATCGACTGCCCCGGCATCATCGAATGCATCGAAGTAGTAGAAATGCGCGTCGCGGCGGTTGTGGTGCTCGTTGTAGCGGCGATTCGAGGCCACGAGAAGTCGGGCCACCGTGTGCCCGTTTCGCTGGGCGATGAGGAACTGCGCGTCGGCGTGATCAAAATAGGGATGCTCGCGCCGGATCATCCGGCGAACGCCCTTGCGGAACCGGGGGACCCACTGCGGGCAACCCGCGTAGATCTTGTGGGGCAGCGAGATAAACTCACGCTCGAGCCTTCGATCGCCCGGAAGAACCGGCAGGACGGTCACCGCGTCGGCCATGCGGCGAAGTATAACGGAGACACCGCAGCGCAGTAAATGGAACCGGCTCAGCAAACGAAATATTCGGTCGACCTGCTTTTCTTTTCGTGACCTCAGTGCTATTATCCTCAGCGAAGGCGTATGGCGAACAGCACAGAGCTTGTCTACACCCATACGTATCCATCCCCGATCGGTAATCTGTACATAGCAGTAAGGCGCGACGGTACTGTCGTTCGCATCGGCTTCGCACCGGTAGACGACTGGGGGGAGGAATACGTAGCGGAGGAGAACAAGTACGCATGCGGCGAGGTCGAGTACCAGCTGGATGAGTACTTCGCGGGGCGACTGAGGCGGTTCACCCTCGACCTCGAGTTCGAGGGTACCGAGTTCCAGCGTCTTGTCTGGCAACGGCTGCGCAAGATCAACTACGGCGACGTGGTGACCTACGGAGAGATTGCGAAGAAGATCGGCAAGAAGGACGCCGCGCGCGCGGTGGGCAATGCCGTCGCCTCGAATCCCATCCCCATCGTGGTGCCCTGTCACCGGGTCGTACCGGCCTCCGGGAATATCGGGAACTACGCGCTGCGCTCGCTCAACGGAAGCGGCGCCGAAGCCAAACGCTCATTACTCGCGCTCGAGGGTGCGCTGTAGCGGACGCGGCCGGGGCGGCGCTCCGGCGATACCGACGCCGCCCGGCGACACCCGCGTCCCGCGACGTAGAGCCTACTCGCCGCCGTCCCCGGATGATTGCTGCTTTTTCACGTACATCTGCAGAAGCTGCACGAAGTAGTAGGTTGTGCGGTAGATCTCGACCATGCGGTCCTTGAGTGGCTCTTCGGTGTAGGAATCGAGCTCCTTCCAGTTCAGAAGAAGCTCGCCGCTCTTCTTGTCGTAGTCCTCAATGAGCGTCTTGAGATCCCTGGCCATAGTGATGAGCGCCTGCGCAGAGTCCATTATCATCGCTCGCGCCTGCTTGTTCACCTCGTCGAGCGTCTGCTTCAGCAGCTTCGTGGTACCGGGATCGCGATCCTTGATGCGGCCCATCCCGCGCTTCACCTTCTGCCCGAGCTCTCCCTCTTCGGCGAGGCTATCGTCGAACCTCACCACCTGATCGGCAATGGTGAACACCTGATGGAAGGCCTCCGACATGCGCTGTGAGGTGATATTGTCCGACCACTGCCCGCGAACAATCAGAATGTCACGCACGACCTCTCGCACGTCTTTCTTCACGTAATCGAGCAGAAAGGCCTTGAGGTAGTTGAGGGGTTCGGTGTATGCGTAGCCGGCGAGGTTGCGTTTGGTGAATACCAGATTCGCCGTGTCGGTATAGTACTTCGTACGTGAGATCGCGGTGCTGCCGAAAACTTTCTGCTTGAGCTGGTCGGCCTTCTCGGTACGCCGTTCGTGCATCAGGCTCTGTACCGTCGACTCGGCCCTGGTCTTGAGGCTCTCGAGGTAGGGCTCGACGATGCGTTCGCTGACCTTGCGGGAGCTCGGCTGGAACGAGGGGTCCTTGTCCGCGTGCTGGATGATCATCGTCAGAACGTTCGACTTGAGCACATCCTCCACCTGGGCAACCAGCTTCTTCCACTCAGACCTCGCGATGGTTTCCACGCCTTTGTAGGCACGGAGGGCGTCGAACACCGCATCCCAGTTGGCCTGTTTGTCCAGCGGATAGGCTATCTCGAGGAAGTCCTTGAGATCGTCCGAGATGTACTCGACCTGCAGGGAATCGAACTTCGGCTTGTAGGTGAACTCCCCTTCGGGAAAGCTTGAGTCGAACTTACGCAGCAGAAAGTAGTAATCGAAACGAACGAAGTTCACGAGCCTGCGGATGTTGCTGTAGGTGGCGTTTATCTCTTTGACTGTCTGATTGTCGAAGGCGCGATAGAACCCGAGGATGGCCTCTTTGAGATAGTCGCGCAACTCCCCCGTCCCCTTCACACGTGCCTGCTCCCGGATGCGCTCCTCGTCGAGGGCATCGCGCTGCTCGCGCTGCGAATCGGAGAGGTAGGAGTCGATGACGATGCCGCGGAGTGCGGTTGAGCTCTCCGCATTCGAGAGCAGGGTCTGGGCCGGCCCGACGGTACGATAGATGTCGTGGAAGAACTTTGCGAGTGCCGGCTGAACCTCTTCCCCGCGGGGCTTGTAGAACTTGAAGCGGGACTTCTTCAGCGCCTTCGCAATATTCTTCAGCTGCCGCTTTCGCAGGCGCTCCTCGTCCTCGCCGCCGAGCAGGGCGCCGAAGAGGCGTTCGAAAAGGGACTGCTGGGCGTCTTCGCCGGCGGTACGCTGGCCCCCAGACCCCTGGCCTGGCGAACTCATGGCGCTACACTACGACACAAGCAGCGGGGTGTCAATTCAGCACTCACCGATGTCGAGTCTCAACGAAAGCGAACTCGCACGCGGGGCTTGAGCTCTGCCTTGATGCCGGGAATGTCGTCGACGAGGGCCTCGATTCCGCTGAGGGACCCCGGCTCCTGCGCGGCGAGGCGCTGCATCACGTCGGGCTCCTCGAGGATGCGGTTGAAGTCCATATCGATAAGGGTCACCGTGTTCCCGTCGAGATGGGTCGCATCGGAATCCACCACACGGCCGTTGACAACCACATCGACGCTGATGCGCATATCGGTGTAGAGGCTGGCAAGTCCCTGCATGTCCTGCTCGGAGAGCTCCGGCGCCTCCATATCCCCGGGCATGGAGGATGAGTCGGCAGGCTCCATCTCGCCTTCTTCAGGCTCCGGCATGATGATCTCGAGCGTGGCGGGATTGCTGCCGCTCATGGCGAACTGAATGTGCTCAACCGCGCTCGGTGTCTCACCGCCCATGTCGGCGCCCTGCGACGGGACGTCATCACTGGGATTCTGGTTGACCCGCAGCTGATTTATGTCTGCGAACGCATATACGGCGCGGTACCCACTGCCCCAGCCGGTGCTCGTTTCCTCTGCACTCTCGAGACGTACTCCGCTGCCATAGTCCGACGCGCCCTGCTCGAGCTCATCACGATCGAGGAGGGAGAACGACCCGCCCTCGCCCATGCCGGCGAGCATCTGCACCACGTCCTTCTGCATGAGAAAGGTCTCCTCAACCGTTCCGGAACCATCAGGATTGACGGTTATCACCGTGCGCGACTGAAGACATCCGCTCAGCACCAGCACTGCCACGAGGGCAACGACGACGAACTTCACCTTCGACATGGGCATGGCTCACCTCCGACGGCCAATCTATCGCGAAACCTGCGTTTTGTCATCGGGGCACGAGATAGCGGCCGATCTCCTGCACCTCCGGAATGCGCCGATACACCGGCCGATCGCTCTTGTGATCCTCCTCGTCGAGCTCCGCGACGCGCGAGAACAGCTTGTTGGTCAGATCGGAGAGCAGATTGAGATTCGAGGCGAAGTTATTGACCGCCATCTCGCGAAGGATGCGCTCATTCGGGCTGCCACCGCTCGCTCCGCCGGCGCGCTGCAGGATGCTGCGCAGATGAGGCTGGATCTCCCGCCTGGAATGGTAGACAAAGCGCGCGAGGGCGAGGACCCGGTCGTAGAGCTCGTCGTAGTGGTAGCCCTGCAGCTTGTAATAGTCGGACTTATCCATCAGGTTCTCGATGAGCGTCCACGCGTGCTGGTCGAGCGCCATCGCGGTGTAGGCCTGCCGCAGGTACCGGTTGTACAGATTGTTGTTGAAGTGATCGGCGATTCGCTCGATGAGCGTCAGTGTCTCGTTGTCCTTTATCTGCTTGGCCATTACTGTCCGTTCCCTCCGGCCTGATACATATCGTGCTCTCGCATATATTCCACGAGCCGCCGTCGAAACTCCTGCTTCCCCCAGAACTCCCGCGGCGCGAGCAGCCGCTCCTCGCCGGTGTCACTCGTGATCCGCATCACTACTGTCTCGCGCGGCAGCAGCTCGAGGGCCGCCGCAACGTTTCGAAGGTGTTCTTCGGGCCCCGGCACCTCGAACTCCCCCCGACGATACTCGTCGGCAAGCGGGGTGCCCTCGACCACGTGCATATTGTGGATCTTGATTCCGTCTATCCGGCGCTCGGCAAGAAACCGCACCGTCTCCTGAATTTTCTCGGGACCCTCCCCGGGCAATCCGAAGATAACGTGGGCCGCCACCTTGACTCCCGCCGCGCGCAGATGCGACAGAGCAGCATCGAAGGCCGCCACGTCGTGCCCCCGGCCCACGCGGCGAAGCGTCTCGTCGTGTGCCGACTGAAGCCCGAGCTCCACCCAGACGTCGCTCAGCCCATCGCGGTAGGAGCCGAGGAGCTCCGCGTTCTCCGCATCCACGCAGTCGGGGCGGGTGGAGACGATGAGCTCCCGGAAGGGCATCGTCGCGAGGCCGGCGTCGTATATCTCCCGCAGCCTCTCGGCCGGCGCATAGGTACTCGAGAAGGCCTGAAAGTAGAGGATGAACTGCGAGGCTCCGTAGCGCCGGGAAAGCGCCTCCCGTGAGCGTTCGATCTGGCCTGCAAGATCGGCCGCGTCGTAGTCGGCGATGTAGGCCGCCCGCGAGCCGCTCTCATCGCAGAACCTGCACCCGCCCCGGCTTCGGTCGGGCCCGCGATTGGGACAGGAGAAACCCGCGTCGACGCCGATGCGATAGGTGCGCTCTCCGTACCGTTCACGGAGGTAGGTGCTATAGGCGTTAAACGGGAACTTCGTCACAATGAATGAGTATAGCACAGAAGGCGGGCCCAACTGCAAACCGAGGCGCGCCGGAAGGAGCCTCTCAATGAAAGTCGTCGTGACCAGAAAGCTGCCATTCGACGTGCGGGAGTACTTCTCGGATGTCGATCTCTTCTACCATGAATCGGACGAGCCCATCCCCCGCGACGTGCTCGAGCGTGAGGTCGCGGATGCCGACGGCCTCGTACCCCTGCTCGCCGATCCGGTGGACCGCAGCCTCATCGAGGCCGCGCCGAAGCTCAGGGTGATCGGAAACTACGCGGTCGGCTACAACAACGTGGACCTCGATGCCGCCCGCGAGCGCGACATTCGCGTGTGCAACACCCCCCACGTGCTCACCGAAGGCA
>JAAAOH010000340.1 GCA_009908925.1 Spirochaetota bacterium
CCATCAGCAGGACCTCGGGTACCTCAGTCAGTACATGTGTCATGGTGTTCTCTCCAGATTGCGTAGGTTGATACGTTCCAACAGTATAGACTACATCATGGTCGATGTCACTGAGGCTTCTAAGCTGCTTCCCTTCAGCCCCCACATGTGATACTTTATATCCAAGGCCACGTTCTTCATGCTCTGCGGGGCGTGAATCGAGAGAGCCAGCCATTCTCGCTCTCCACTGTACAACGGCATACCTACTCGCAAGGAGGCCTTCTATGGCAAGACGCTCATTCAAGGCAGATAAACGTCGTCGTCAGCTCCAGAAGAAGAAGAAGCAGGAGCAGAAGCGACAGAAAAAGCAGACCAAAGACGGATCGGAGGGCGAGGACCAGTCCTACCTGGAGTATCTTTCGCCCGGTGGTCCCATGGACGAACGCTACGTCGCGGAAGAAGAAGAGACGGACGAGAACGACGAGGACGGCGAGGAGAACGGCGAAGCCGACACATCCGACGCCGATCGAGAAACGTAACCCCTCCCCTGCCTGAAACAATGCGGCGGTCCCCACGGGGAACCGCCGTACAACATTTCTGCAACAAGTTCCGATCACACCGACGGGTCTCATCCTCTCACAACGCCCGGTAATTGATAGTGGCCGTCCGGCCCCCAGGTCGCGCCGCACGTGATATGATATCAGCCATGGAGCTCCGGTATCGCCTTGTTGAGGATGAGGACGGGTTGGTTGTCGCAACTCGAATCCGCGTCGCCGTGTTCGTCGAAGAACAGGGAATTCCGCGGGAGCTCGAGCTCGACGAGCTCGACGCGGTGGCCACCCACGCACTCGTTTACGACGGCGAAACGCCCATTGCGACCGGCCGCGTCACGGTGGACGACGGGCGGGCCACCATCGCACGGATTGCCGTACTCCCGGATCACCGCGGACACGGAATTGGTGCGCGCATTGTCGGCATGCTCGAGGAGCGGGCCCGACAGCACTCGGCGACTGTGGCGGAGCTCTCTCCGCACTACTACCTCGAGGACTTCTACGCTGGACTGGGGTACCGGCGGGTCGCCGGTGAGGAATGGGTTGCCGGCCATCGGCTAATTAAAATGCGAAAGGAGCTTCTGTGATGGCATGGAGAGCGCGTACGTGGCGCGTGGTAGCACGCCTGGGCATGGTAGTGGCGCTGCTCGCGGCGCTGCCCGGAGCCGCGCGGGCCGAAACGCAGGTCGAAACGCGGGTAGTTGTGACGACACTTCACATTGCCGGCACGGCGCAACAACGGGTGTTCGAGGCCGCGCTGAGCGCCGCCGTTGACCGCGCCAACCGTGAGCTCGGGATCCCGTCCTTCACCCTCACCGACGCACCGCAGGCGGGCACGGATGGCCGGATCGACGTCACCGCCGTCAACGACGGCTCACAGCGGGTGATCTCCCTCACCGCCTCCGGTGTGGATGGCCCCGGCGTGTCCGCAACCGTCTTTGCCCCCTGGGACGGGCTTCTCGAGACCGTGCTTGCCTCCACCCTGCGGTATCTCGACGCCGCCCGCGCCGGTTTTCCGTCCGGCAGCGAAGCTACAGCTCGCTTCATCGATGAGCTTCCCGCCGCAACCATTCCCTCGCCGTCGGCGCAGCTTGCTCAGGCCGGCGCCTACCCCTACGGCGTCACGGTTCGCCCCGACGGCAACCTCGTCATGGGCGGCAGTGTCTTCGCGGTTGAGCTCGACCCGCTTTTCCGCGTGGTCGGGTACCCGGGGCGGTCACTCCTCGAGCAGGGCAACTTTAACTACGCCATGCAGACCTCGAGCACACCGGCCGGCACGCTGTTCCTTCGCGCGGGCAGTGGCGGCGGTCTCTACCGGTTGATCGAGGGGGCACCCCGGCCACAGCGACTCCCCGCAGGAGTCAGCGGACCCGGTCACTTTACCGCCCTCAGAGACGGCTCCGTCGTGGTCGTGGACAGCGTGAACCGTCGCTCGGTGAGGATCGCAGAGCGACGGCCCGAGCCCATCGACCTGCACACGCACGAAAACTCATATATCGCGGCCATCGCGGCGGGCCCAACGGGTGGCATCTGGAGTTTTGATACGGTAGGCCGCCGTATCACCGTGTTCACCGCCGACGGAACGGCGGTGGATAGCATCATGCCCCATCTCCCTCCGGAAGACCTCGCGCAGACTACGGCCATGGCGGTATACGAGGACGGGTCCTTCATCCTGCTTACCCGTACGGGGCTCTGGAAACTACGCCCGAACGGCGCCCTGCAGTGGCATGTTCCCGCAGTGCCCAACGGAGAAGGCGGAAGCTTCGCCCAGGCTATGGGACTCGCCGTGGATTCAGAGCGAGGGTTCGTGTACGTCGCCGATCCCGGCCGCCGGACCATTGCCCGTTTCCTCGACACGAGCATAGCGGAGCCATCCGGCACGCAGGCCCGACTTGCGGCGGCAAGCTCCGTGGTCTCCGAGGCCATCACGTCCGGCGACGGGACTGCAGAAGCCCTGCGCAATAAGGCCCTGATCTACGAGGAGCTGGGCGCCGCGGCCCTCGCCGAGAACGCCTGGCAACGGGTGCTGGACGTTGACCCCTTCAACGCCGAAGCTGCCGATGGTCTGGCACGTGCGGAGGTCAGCAGGCTCGAAGCGCGGGCCTCCCGGCTTGCGACAGAAATGCGCAGAATACTCGAGGATGTCGGGCAGGAAAGCGCGCGCATGACCTACAGTCAGGCGCTGCAGGCCTACGAGCGTATCCGTGTCCTCGATCCGGCCCGGGACGGAATAGACGAAGCTATCCGCAGCCTGCGTCGCGATTTCGAGGGACATGACATACCTCGTGAGGACCCCCGCGGCACACTCCGGGTTACCGCACTCAGCGTAGAAGATCTCTTTCCCTCGCTGTCTTCGGCGTACCGAAACCGGCCGGTCGGCTCGATATCGATAGAAAACACCGGCGCCGCGCCACTGCGCAACGTCATCGTTGAGCTCGAGCTCAAGCGCTTCGGCGACTACCCGGTGAGCTCAGAGGCCGTCGCATCCCTCGCGCCGGGCGCGTCCACCGAAATCCCGCTCCACGTCATCCTGAACACCGAGGTCTTTCGCATCGAGGAGGACCTGCCCGTACAGATCCGCCTCACCATCCGGGCCGATTCGGTGACAGGACCGGTCGAGACATCGCGCACCACGGCCATCACCCTGTACCGCCGCACAGCGCTCACCTGGGACGACACCCGAAAGCTTGCCGCCTTTGTCACGCCGAACGAGGGCAATGTGGTGCGGTTCACGCACGCGCTCGCCGGCGCGCCGGATGTCCCCTCCACTCCGGAATCCGGCCCGTCGCCCGCCTCGGCACCCGCCGTGCAGAGCTTCTCGCCCCGCATCTCCCGCGCCGCGCGCATCGCCGACGGCCTCGGCCTGCTCGGCATCAACTATGTGGAGGATCCCGATACGCCGATCTCCGAGATACTCGGGCGCATCGGCGTGGTGGACACCGTGCGCTTCCCGCGGACCACCCTTCTCCATCGTGCGGGAGACTGCGACGACACCACTGTTCTCCTGAGCTCCCTCTACGAGGCAGCCGGCATTCCCACCGCGGTAGTCACGACCCCCGACCACGTGCTTCTTGCCTTCGACACCGGCGAGCCGGCCTCCCGGGACTGGCTCTTCGAAAGTGACGACCATGCTGTCTTTGAGCACGAGGGGCGCATATGGCTCCCGATCGAGACAACGGTACTCTCGGAGGGCTTCACCGCGGCCTGGCGTGCCGCCTCCGCCCGCATTCGCCGGGCAGGCGCCGCCGCCACGGGATTCGTTCCCGTCTCGGCGGCGTGGAACCGGTTTCCGTCACTGTCGGTGCCCGTAACCGAGCTCAATATCATGCCGCCGGCCCGCCCGGAGCGTCTCGAACGTGAGCGGGTGACCGATACCGATCTCGAGCGAGTCATCTACACCGACGCCGTGGCCCGCGTCCGCGCCGACGCAGACATCGCCCGCGGCACCGCCCGCGTACGCCATCTCAACCAGCTTGCCATGCTCCACGGCCGCTTCGGTCACCATGACAGGGCGCGTGCGGTTCTCACGTCTGCGCTCGAGATCGCCCCCGAAGCGGTTGCGAGCCGCGTTAATCTGGCAAATCTCTCGATCGCCGCCGGCGACTACGTGGAAGCACGGCGTGTTCTGCTCCCTGCCCACGACCGTCGTCCGGACTCCGTCCTCGTAAATGCCCTGCTGGCTCATGTGGAACTTGCGCTCGGTGACGGCGATGAGGCGCAGGGCTACATCGACCTCGTGCGCCGCCGCGCGCCGGACCTCGCGCGTCGATACGCCCTCCTCGATACCGGCAGTGAGGCCCGCGCGGGCGGACCGGACGCCGGCCCGCAGCTCGTCTGGGCGGTTTCGGAGGAGGAGCTCTGAGCTCTCGTCGACTCATCACTTGCCTCCGACCGGCGCCGACTATAGCTTAGGCTCTGAGTTCCACATGGTGCAGCATACACAGACGAGCGAAGCATACGGGGCCGCCATCCGCGTCGAGGGGGCACGACAGAACAATCTCAAGAACCTGAGTCTCGCGTTTCCTCTCAACAGATTGATCGTTATCACGGGGGTCAGCGGCTCGGGCAAATCCTCGCTGGCCTTCGACACGGTCTACTCCGAGGGACAGCGGCGCTATGTGGAGACATTCTCCGCCTACACCAGGCAGTTCCTCGACCGCATGGACAAGCCGCAGGTCGACCGGATCGAGGGAATACCGCCGGCGATCGCGATCGACCAGACCAATCCGGTTCGCACCTCCCGCTCTACCGTCGGGACAATGACCGAGCTCAACGATCATCTGAAACTCCTCTTCGCGCGCGCGGCAACCCTCTACTGCCGATCCTGCGGGCGGGAGGTGCGGCGTGACACGCCACAGAGCATCCTCGACGGTCTCGAGGATGAACTCCCGGGCGGAAGCCGGGTCATGATCACCTTCACCGTGCCGGTTCCTCCCTCCTTCGATCCGCAGGAAATCATCGAGCTGCTCGGGCAGGAGGGATACACGCACGTGTACTCTCAGACGCGCGAGGCGGTGGAGGTGATACAGGATCGCACCCGCTACACGCCGGCGAACCGTCAGCGCCTCAGCGAGGACCTCGAGGCGGCGATGCATCACGGCAAGGGCCGGGTTGCCGTGCACGTCCTCGACGACGAGCTCGAGCCCCGGGAAACCAGACACTACTCGGCGGATCTCCACTGTGCGGCATGCGACATCCATTACCGCGAGCCGTTGCCGAACTTCTTCTCTTTCAATTCGCCGATGGGCGCCTGCGACACCTGTCGCGGCTTCGGGCGGGTCATCGGGATCGACTACGACCTCGTTGTCCCCGATAAGAGCAAGACTCTGGCCGAAGGCGCAGTGCGCCCGTGGCAGAGCGAGAGCTACGGCGTCTGCCAGACGGAAATGATGCACTTCGCCCGCACACACGATGTCCGAACCGACGTCCCCTGGAGCGAGCTCACCGCTGATGAGAAAGCGTGGGTCATCGAGGGCGAGGGGCCGTGGGAGGATGGCGAGTGGTACGGCATTCGACGCTTCTTCGACTGGCTCGAGTCGAAGAGCTACAAGATGCATATCCGGGTGCTGCTTTCCAAGTATCGGACCTACACGCCCTGCCCCGACTGCAGGGGAGCGCGACTCAAGCCGGAGCCGCTTCTGTGGCGACTCTCGAGCGGCGGTGAGCAGCTCAACATCCATGAGATCATGCTCCTTCCCATTTCCCGGGCGGTTTCATTTTTCGAGCATCTCGATCTGCCGCGACCGCTCGACGAGGCGGTGGAGCTCCTCCTCGAGGAGATAGCCACGAGGCTCGGATACCTGCTCGACGTCGGCCTGGGCTATCTGACCCTCGACCGACAGTCGCGTACCCTGAGCGGCGGGGAGGTGCAGCGCATAAACCTGACGACCGCGCTGGGCACGTCGCTCGTGAATGCGCTCTTCGTGCTCGACGAACCGAGCATCGGGCTTCACTCACGCGATATCGGCCGGCTCATTCGGGTTCTGCATCGCCTGCGGGACGCCGGAAACACCCTCATCGTTGTCGAGCACGATCCGGAGCTCATCGAAGCGGCCGACCTGGTTCTTGATCTCGGCCCGGATGCGGGTGCTGCAGGGGGCAGGATGGTGTTCTACGGAACGCCCGATGAGCTCCGCCGCGCGACGGGCTCGGTTACGGGACGCTATCTCGCCCGGCAGACTGCGCCGGCGCCCGCGACCGAGATCACGGTCCGACCCGAAGATTCCGCGGCCGGCGATTCGCGGGCCGACGCTCCCCGCGCGCCTTCGATTCTTTCGGTGCGAGGTGCGTCCGAGCATAATCTTCGCACGATCGACGTCGATATCCCGCTCGGTATGCTGGTCTGTGTGACGGGAGTGAGCGGCTCGGGCAAATCGACGCTCGTGCAGGACGTCCTGTACAACGCGATTCGCATGGAAACAGGCGCGCCCGTGGAGCAGCCTGGCGCCTACGAGGCACTTTCGGGCCTGGAGCGCATAGATGATGTGGTGATGGTCGATCAGTCACCCATCGGTAAGACGACGCGCTCGAATCCGGCAAGCTATGTGGGGGCGTTCGACGAGATACGAAAGCTCTTCGCCCGCGAGCCGCTGGCCCGCGAGCGCGGCTACACCGCCGGAACGTTCAGTTTCAACTCCGGCGACGGTCGCTGCCCGACCTGCGGAGGAAACGGATTCGAGCACGTGGAGATGCAGTTTCTGAGCGACGTCTACCTCCGATGTCCCGAATGCAACGGCACCCGCTACCGCTCAGACGTGCTCGACGTGAAACTGCTTCCACCGGAAGCGGCGGGCGTCGTCGGGGACGCCACGGCCGAGGACGCCACGGCGGGCACGGCGCAGCGGTCCGGCGGGGGGCTCTCCATCGCCGACGTCCTCGAGCTCACCGTGGACGAGGCGGTCGAGGTCTTTTCCTTCTCGAAGGCCGTAGCACGACGCCTGGAACCGTT